>JASEGR010000047.1 GCA_030017955.1 Candidatus Eisenbacteria bacterium | reverse complement strand
GTGGTGAGGATTCGTGTTCAAACCCTTTAATACCACAACTCCCGAGGACGATGGCACTCTTTTTTCAGTAAACGCGTGCATAATTCAGGCTAGGACCAACAGTAGCCACACAATACTAATCTTGACGATATTCATGGGCCTCTCTTCCTTTTGGGTTATTGTTGATTGCATTTTCATATGCTACCTATCCTGATGAGCCCCACGCCAAAGCTCATTGGCTGGGATGGAGCGCGGCAGAACCCCGTCCAGTCAAGCGCTTTGTAGGGCAGCATATAACTGAAAGACATAACTGTTTCACTTCGTTATGATGACAAACAGATAAGGAAAATGCCTTTTCACCTGGAAACTCTCTATTTTCAAATAGGTGCGCCGCGCCGTCCCAGACCCAGGCTCACCTTCTGCCGTTCCCTCCCACTCGCCCACCAGAAAACGAATGGGTTCCCAGGGATCAGGTTTCTCCTCCTGGCCGGTCTGCAGCAACTGGCTATGTGCATTCGCGAATCACTTCTTATTGTGCTGTTTCATTGCTGATTTGATGAAGCGTCCGAACGCCTTATCCTTTTTGCGTTTTTCAACGTAAGACATCTCATGGTACTCGGATTCCTTGAGCAGCTTCAGATAACTCTGATAACGCGCTTCACTCAATTCCCCGCTCTCGACCGCCATCAAGAGCGAGCAGCCGGTTTCCGTGGTATGAGCGCAATCCGTGAAGCGGCAGCTCTTCGAGAGCTCGTGGATATCCGCGAATGTCTCGTCGATCCCGGCGGTGACAGCAATATTGCCCAGTTCTCTCATTCCGGGAGTGTCGATCAGCATGGCGCCATCATCGAGGATGGTCAACTGGCGTCGTGCTGTCGTATGTCTTCCCTTTCCATCTTTTCTGCGCACTTTGTTTGTCTTGAATAATTCACTGCCTATGAGATTGTTCAAGAGAGCAGTCTTGCCCACTCCCGAAGATCCGAGGAGGCAATACGTCTTACCTTTTTCCAGCACCTTGCGGACTTGATCCAGCCCGAAGCCGGTCTTGTTGCTGAGCGCAATGGCCGTGCAATTGATGTTCGCTTGCCTGACTTCCGACATCCTCTGCTGCACATCTGCGGGACTGGCAAGGTCGCTCTTAGTCAACAGGAACATCGGCGCAATCCGCCCTTCGTTCACCATCACCAGATAACGCTCCAGCCTCCGCAGACTGAAATCATGATCACATGATTGGACAATGAAGGCGACATCGATGTTGGACGCAATCACCTGGTAGTCGATTTTCTTTCCGGGCGTTTTCCGCCGCAAGACCGATTTCCTTGGCAATAGCTCGTGAATGATGGCAAACGTATCGGAGTTGCAATACTGGACAAATGCCCAATCTCCTACAGAGGGAAAGTCCATGCTCGATTCGGAGGAAAACGCGAGGCTGCCCGCAAGCTCAGCCAGGAGTTCATTGTTTTCATTCCTGACAAGGTAGTTGTTTCTGTTGACTGCCGTCACGCGAGCGACGCTGCAGTCGGGTTTCTGCAGCTCTTCTTGCTTCTCGCGAAACCATTGATCAAACCCGAGATCTCTCAGTTCCATGTCTCGAGATGAATCCAGCGGCACACTCGCCTCAGGCAATCTGATAATGGGATCTGGAAATACTTTCGACACCTTGGAATCCTTCATGGAATTTGACGCCGGCCGGTCACCGGCAACATCTATCTCTTGACATCAGGGGATTCGCTATCTGTGTTGTTCAAGCCACTCCAGAATAGCACGAACACTGGCGGTGGCCAGGGCGATGCTCGTATCCGCCGCGCCATAATACAGGCGGATAGTGTCGCCATCAGGAGCAATTGTGTAGCCGCAAGGAAAGACGACATTGTCCACATCCCCGCGCCGTTCGTAGGGTTCCTCCGGGCCAAAAATCCATTCGTTGCTGCGTTTGATGCAGCGGTCGGGTCTGTGCAAATCAAACAACGCCAGGCCGAGTCTGTAAATGGAGCCGGCTGCGTTTTGCCGCACCCCGTGGTAGATCACCAGCCAACCTTGCGCAGTTTCGATGGGCGGAGGCGATAGTCCAATTTTGTTCGCGTCCCACCACCCACCCAGTCGGGCTTCCAGCATCAACTTGTGATCTCCCCAGTGGCGCAAGTTGGACGAGTAGGATATCCACATGTGCGCGCCGCGCACGCTGACCGGGCGGTGGATCAAAGCCCAATTTCCGTTGATCCGACAAGGTAGGAGAGCTGCGTCTTTGTCTTCCGGCTGCATGATCAAACCATAGCGCTCGAAGGTGCGGAAATCTTCCGTGAGCGCCAGGGCCACGCCCGGGCCGTCGCGGGTGTAGGCGGTGTAAACAACGGCATACCGGCCTAACTCGGGGACGTATGTGATACGTGGGTCTTCGATCCCCCACAGCTCTTCAGGGAAGTGCTCCGGATCGGCCTTTAGGGTGGGAAGTGGGTCAATCTGCCAGTCATCTACACCATTGGCGGAGCGGGCTGCACTCAAGTGAGAATGCCCGCGCCGATCTTCCACACGGCACAGGAGCAGGGTAGACCCATCGGGCAGCAATGTGGCTCCGGGGTTAAACACACTCGTGACCGGATAGGACCAGTCGGCGGCGGTCAAGACGGGATTGAGCTTATAACGGTGAAAAAGTTCAGGATGTTGATTGCTCATCTGGCTCGGGCTTCCATGGATATGACAGCATTCTCAGCCAGTCGCAGTTCCAGCAATGCTTGGAGAAAGGCCAGCGTCGATTCCGCGCCCTGATTCTCGTTCGGGCGGTCGGGATGCAAACCGTCCCGGCAGCCGCCTGTCGTCGGATCGTAGATGGGCAGGTTCAGGTCGTTGCGCCCGAGGAACCACTCGAAGGCGCGGCGGGCTTCCTTGCTCCAGCGCTTATCGCTCGTGATCCGGTAAGCTTCGAGACAGGCAGAGACCATCGCCTGAGCGTCCACCGGCTGTTGATCGAACCGGGCACGCTCACCGCCCCGCTGATAAAATCCGTTAGAGCCGATTGGGACAAAATGCCTGCTTTCGGTATCCGCGCGCTGCAAATCGGCCAGCCAACTAAGCGATTCCAGTCCGGCATCCATCATAGCCTTATTCGGCATCCATTGGCCGCACATGAGAAGAGCATGCGGCAGCGCGGCGTTGCAGTAGGTCAGCCTGTCTTCAAACCAGCGCCATTCATCCGAACGGTGGGTTTGATATAACGTCAACAGCCGCCCGGACAATTCCTCCCGGACCTGGCTGGCCCTCCGGTCACCGGCAAATCGCTGCAGGTATTCGTGGATGCCGATGAGCGCGAAAGCCCAGGCTCGCGGGCTGGTCGCGTTGAGAATAGCGGGCAAGGCCTGCTCGAACACCCGGCCAGCCATACTTTGCAGGGCCGGCATATTTGAGCGGCCCAACACCGTACCCAGCGCCCACAATGTGCGGCCGTGGCTGTCATCGGAACCGCCAACTTCCAGCCAGTGGCGTTCGTAATCCATGAAATTACGGAAGCGACCGGTTTCAGTATTGAAGGCATACCAGATGAAAGCGAGATAGCGTGATGCCAGATCGAGAGCATGTTCGTCGCCCAGCGACTCCAGAAGCGCGCTCACCATAAGCGCGCGGGCGTTGTCGTCGGTGGTGTAGCCCTCGCGATAGTTGGGCACCGTGAAAAGGGCGTGCTGCAACATCCCGGTCTCGTCCGTCATGTGGCGCAAGTGATCGAGTTTGAGAGGAGGCAGTTCGCCCGGACGTTTGTCGAGCGGTTTGACCGTGAAGTCGGGTGGGGCAAAATGCCGGCGTTCGGCTTTGGCGCGTTCAAAAGTCTCCATGTAGCGGCGAGCTACCTGCGGCCAGATCATCTCCCGCCCCAATAGATAGGCCCGCTTGCGCATCGCATGGCGCTTGGCATCGTTGTCGAGCAGGTCAATCACCTGCGCAGCCAATGCCCCGGGATCACGGAACGGCACCAGCGCTCCACGTTCTTCGGCCAGCATCTCTTCCGCATACCAATACGGCGTCGAAATCACGGCCTTGCCTGCTCCCAGAGTGTAGGCCAATGTGCCAGAGATGATCTGTGCCGCGTTTAGATAAGGCGTGATGTAAATATCCGCCGCACTGATGAACTCGACGAGTTCTTCGATGCTGACAAACCGGTTGTAGAAAATTACCTGACCTTCTACGCCTTTCTCCTGGGCGATCCATTGAAGGGACAGCCGGTACGTTTCGCCTTCATTCCGCACTACGTGAGGGTGGGTCGCTCCGAGGATGATGTACACCACGTTTGGATGACGGGCCAAGATGGCGGGTAAGGCGGCGATGACATTTTCGATCCCTTTGTTCGCCGAGAGTAAGCCAAAGCTAAGCAAGACGATTTTGCCTTCGACTCCAAACAGGTCTTTGTGAAAGCTCGGGTCCACAAAAGGCACATCAGGGATACCGTGGGGGATCAGATCAATCTTCTCCGGCGGCACACCATAGACTTCGTGCAGGAATTCCGCGCCCCGCTTGCTCATGACCACCAACCGGTCGGACAGGGCCGCGACTTCTTCCAGCACCCGCCGCTGCTCCGGATCGGGGTCGTGCAGAATAGTGTGCAGAGTCGTGACAACGGGCATGCGCAATTCACGTAAGATGGCCAGGATGTGACTGCCTGCCCGTCCGCCGAAGATGCCATATTCGTGCTGTAAGCATACGAGGTCGACGTTGTTGATATTCAGGAAGTCGGCGGCGCGGCGATAAGAATCAACATCCTTCTCTGTGAGCTCAAACCGAACGCGGGCCGGATAGGCGTAGCCGTCCTCGATATCATTGACCGGCAGGGCAATGCAGGTTGTTTGAGGATATTGGGCGGCGATGGCCTCACACAAATCGGTAGTAAATGTGGCGATGCCGCACTGTCGCGGCAAGTAGTTACCGATGAATGCAACGCGATTGAGCGTTGAATCAGCTGAACTGTGGACCATGACGAACGTCTCTTTTCTGTTGGCCGGCTTCCTCGTCAATCATTCATTATACCTGCATTATACCAGACGGGCAGGGTTGACGTTAACCCGCTCAGCTGAAATGAGATTCGAGGTCACCTCAGACTCCTGCGTGCTTCTCTCAGCTCTGCCGTCCGGCGGTATCAGCAACTCTTGTTGCTCGGCCTTGAGATAAGCATTAGGGTCGTGATGCAGCGCCCCTTCTGGAAGCCATTCCCACAGCGGTCCCAATTCTTGTTGAATCCGCCTCACATAGAATTGCGGAATTTCGGTGGTCTCCTGTTCGAAGAAGCGCCGGAATTCCAAATCGGTGTCAAGGCGCCGGCGTATTTCAGTGTGATACTTAATCATGCCAACACCTCCCGACGAGACCCCGCGCACCAGGTTTATCAATTTCGGAATCTTGGCACCGGTTGCTCTATGGCGATTGAAGATCGCCCGCCAGGAAAATGAGTGCTCAGTCAGGTCAATTACATGATCGTAGAACTCAGGCCAGGAATAATTCTTCGGCCTGACATTCGTCGCATGATTATTGTTCAGGAAGTGGAATGGGAACGGAATCACGCGATTGTCGCGTTGATACTCGAGATTGAGTCGTGCGGCTTGTCCAAGTATAGAGAGCAGCGAATAGCCCGGAAACACGCCTGGTGACATGTCCACAAACCGTTTGGTGAGCTCAAATGGATCTGATCCATTATCCACATCAAGTCCGAGCACGAAATTGGCTTGTACGTAAGGTATATACCTCATAATCATGTTGATGTGATCGGATACCTGCCTGACTTTGTCCATCCCTTGCGTGGCGCCGGTGTTTGATTTGTTGCTCAGCTCGTACCACGACTCGATCCCAGGCAGAAGGCCCTTGAACCCGTTTCGTTTGAGCCGCTTCAGGTTTGGCTCCGCCAATAGTGACAGACTGCTCTCAGCGATAAAATCGATACTGTTGGGAGGTACGGCCTCCTCAATGGCATCCATATGTTCATTGAATCGTACCCCAAAGTTGGGATCGTGCCAGACCACCCGGGGTCGATTAAATTTCCGCAGAAGGAACCGCAGGTCTTCCTTAATTACTTCGAAGTCCATTGGCTGGTACGGTACTGCCGCATCAATGCAAAAACTGCAGGTGTAGGGACACCCCAGACTGCCTAACATCGGGACGATCTTGATGAAGCGGGCTTTCTGAAGAGTCGACGCGATGAATTTCCAGCGCTCGCGTACGCCCGGGAGTGACTCAGGCTGATGTCCGGCGTCTAAGCGAACGCCGATTGGACGGTGCTGAGAACAGTCGTGCAACACCTGACGAATAATCGTTTTGTCGGTGAAGCCGAGAACGTAATCGAAATATTTCTGTGCATCCTGGGGGTAACACCGCGCATGGGGACCTCCAAGCACTGTCACGGCTCCCTTCATGCGAAATAGGTTACTCAGCGCGTAGGCCATTTGCGCGCCTTCAGTGAACGCGCCTATGAAGACGAGGTCGACATTCTGCGGCAACTGCTCTACCAAATTCTCATAACCAGTATGACAAACAAGTTTAACGTCATGCCCATCCTCTTCGCACCAGACAGCAATAGCTTGGGGCATAATGCTTGCGAGATTCGCATTCATGAGACGTGCGTACAATGCTCTGGCAGGTCTCTTAGTGACGAGGTCGATAACGCCGATACGAAGCTTGCGCATCTGGGCAGTTTACTTCACCAAGAGATGAGACGCAAGCGGAAGGCTACTCGGGACGCGGTGTGGCAGGCGGTGAGGCGCAGCAGCGTGACAGTCTCAACGGAATGCTGGATCGTGCCGGGGTACGTGGCAGGTTGGTTCTGAGACTAGGAAGAAATGTTGCTTGACGCCAGAGTTCAGCGCCCAAGCAAGGAAGCCATATTCACCTGAGCCAAAGCTCATGTGGATGTCAGATATCGCAATCTGCAAAGGTAGTTGTGTAACGGACTGCCGTGTTGTTCCTAGAGCCTTGCCTCAGTCAGAAAGGCAAGTAAAGCTGCGTGAACCCCACGTTCTCGCGCGAAGACTCCCCGGTCCGGTTCAGAATGTAACCCAGGCGCAGATAGGCTTGCTCGTGGAGAAAGATCTGTATACTCCCTCCCACGGATCGCTCATCTTCACTGGACACGAGTCCATCGTCAAACTGATCATACTGCGCCGCCAGGGCGAGCTGCTGCGGTTTGATCGTGTAGTCCAATCGGGAAAAGTACCCTCGGGTCGTCGTCTTGCTGCCGTCCGCGAAGCGATCGCGTCCTTGGGAATATTCCAAGTTGAGACCCAGCTTCCGCCACCTGCAGGTCGCGTCCCCAGCCAGTTTCTGTTTGTAAACAAGTTGAGAGACATCGGGCATTCCGCCGGGCATCTGGACCCGGAGGCGTGTGCTGGGCATCGGCATCATGTCGTTCACATAGGGCCAGCTCTCCCCATCGAAATAGGAAATCCCAAATCGCAGTGCCGTCGAAAAGCTCGCGTTGGTAGTAAGGTGGAGGAAAAGGGGCGCAGAGTTGTTCAGGACATTTCCACGAACAGTTCCGACCATATTCCCCAACGTATCGATAACCACGGCCTGAATGAACTCAGGTCCATCGGCGACTCCCAGCTCATAGTCCACCGGCCCAAGGAAACCGGAAAGTTCCAGACCGCGGTCGGAGACAAATCCCAGATTTTTTCTGGTCAAGGGGTAGAGCATGTTGGTGGGGGAATCCTGTGCAGCATCAATGCCCCATTTGAACCGAAACCGCCCGATCTTGAAAGCAGTGCCCGGTGGGGTGACGGGGATGTTCGAAAAGATGGCATAGACAAAACCATGATCGTCCTGGATGATGTCGTCGGCGCCAGACAAACGGGATGTCGGAAGAAGCTGTTCAGCCAAGATTGAGATGTTGTCCCCGATGTTGGCTGTAATGACCAGCTCATCCACGTGAATCATGGTCCCAGGTGCGCGATTCCCCACCGCCATGTAGCGCACGTCAAAGAGACCACCTAAGTTGATGTTGCCGAAAGAACCCTTCTCCTGCTTCTCGGGTGGGGCGGCCAGCTTCGGAGATTCCAAATCCAACTGGGCGAATCCTTGCCCGCCCAACGCCAATGCAAGAATCAGGATGCATCCTCCTGCGGTCCTAGCGCGATTCACGGTCCGCCTCCTTTTGAAACCAGACTTCGTAAAGAATCCGCCCGGCCATACTGATCCAGCCCGCCGCCGACATCATTCCCGCCACAATAGAGAAGGCTTCAAACTTCGCTCCCGCGTACTTGATCATCCACCAGGACGGCACATCCAGAAGTCCGCCTGCCAGAGCTACGCAGATAACAGCCACCTTCCAGCGCTCGGAGATAGAGGAAAACAGGAAGAGTACGCACGTAAGGGCATACATGGTGCCATGGCCAAAAATGTGGGCATGCGACGTGGCCGCAAGCTTCTCGGGCTTCATATAGAAGAAGTATTCGGCAGCCGAGCCGAACACCACCCGGCTCTGCATGTAGGCCTTAAGGATGGCGAACAGGTGAACCAGTCCGTAGGCAATCAGGATCAGCGTAATGAGAGTCTTGGCGCTATCTGGCCAGTACGCGAGCCCCCGGGGCGGGTTCCAGGGCCGTTTCTTCCTAAAGATGAGGAAGGCCAAGAGACAGGCGCCGATGGCAACATAGAGCAAGAAGAGCCCCAAGGCCCACGAGGTTTGGGGGTACTGAGATCCAGCCTTGATAATCGACTGCGGAGCTTCCTCGCCCAGGTTCAATTCCTGGGCTGACGCCCAGGTCCCCGTGATCTGAAGTCCCAGCCAGAAGAGACATCCTGTCCTTTTCATTGGCCCCTGCCATTCTTGGAAAAGACCGTGTTGATGACAAGAAGAGCCTTCTTGACGGAGCCGGCAACCATGACCGAGGGCGATTCCAACTCAGGTACGGACTCAATGTCTTTGCCCACGGTCAGCGGGTCATTCGCCGATTTTCCAATGAACTGCTCCAGAAACTTTCTCTCGGCCAACCTCTTGTCCAGCTTGTTCTGGACCAGGATCACCGAAATCACATTTCCGGACAGATCGGCAGCTACCCCTACGATCAGCTTGTCTTTGCCGCCTGCGAGGGCCACAAACAAGGAAACCCCTGTACGCTTGAGGCGGTTGCCTTGCTTCTCTACAGCGAAGTAGAAAGTCGGAACAGCATCCTCTTCCGAAAGCCTGGAACCGAGCAGACCTTCCACCTGCTGGATCTGTGAGTCAGAAAGAGTACCCTCCATGGACGAGAACATCTTGGCCCCAGGAAATAGCTTCCCCAACTGCTCTAGAGGGAGCATGGATTCTTCGATACGCTGAAGCCAGTCTGTGAGGTTCGTTGGGGTAGACCGAGGATCTCCTGGGTTTGATTTCGCTCTGATCTCATCCAGATTCTTGACGCCATCGCGGTCGGAGTCTCTGTCTGCGATTGCCTTGAAAGCACCCGGCGTCGTCCCGAAACGCTGGAAGTCCTTCCCGTAGCCTGTGAGTTCCGAACCGCCGCCTCGAACGTGGCAAATCCCACAGGACACGTTGTATCCGTAGGTTCTCTCCCAAAGCCGTCGGTAAGCGGGAAGAGCCCAGGCCTGGCTACAGCAATCCCACATCAGAAGTCCGAGGCCAAAGGCCAGGAACCATCGCAGTCTCATGATGACCTCTCCGTGTCCAGTGTCGTGTCCCGGAAGTTCCTTCTATATGTCTTTACCCCGGGACACGACACTTTCATAGGGGCTATCGCCCCTCTGACGCTTCGAGATGCTCCTCTTCGTCGCATCCCTGCGCTGTCACCCCTGAGGGGGTCGGGCACGACCCTTCGTACCCCCTGGCAGTGTGCCTTATGAAACGCCCTGCATTTCGTAAAACTATTTCTGGGACGGCACACTGGTGTTCTAGCATCGGCGGTGATGGTCACCCGGTAGTCCAGTTCGGGCTACTGCGCAGGCGGCTTCCCGCTTTCCCCTTTTCCGAACACCGCGTCGGCGACAGCCAGGGCTTTGCGAACGCCTCGAGCGACGGCTTCCGAGGCTTCCTCAGCGCCGGGGACGGGCTGGTATCCTTTTCCTACCTCAAAAGAGTCACCGTGTTTCTTACCGACGAGTTTCCCCAGGAAGTCGGCTTGGGCCACTTTCTTGTTCTCCGAGTGCTGCCAGATGTCTATCTTGGCTACTTCGTTCGTTGGCGTGATTCCCACCGAGATCTCCATGCGGCCGTTTGCTCCGTACTCGTCGACGAAAAGAATGATCCCTGTCGTAGTGAGTTTCCCGCTTGCCTTGTCTTTCACCTGTGCAAAATAGAAAGTCGGGGACTTGTCCTCGACGCCCAGCTTGATGCCGTCTTTCTCCAAATGCTCGACTTGTGGGGCGCTCAGCGTCACCTGTTTGGATGTGAACTTGTTTGCCTCGGGCCAAAGGTTCTTGAGGCGTTTCCCAGGCCACGTCCGCTCATGGGCTTCAAGGCCTTGAGCGAAGAAAAGCGCCGTGGCGAGAAACAGAAAGGTCTTGCTGGCTCTCATTCCATCCTCCTTTCGACGCACCCCGGTATCCTCATCTTGCCGCGGGTTCAGCTGTCGTTCAGGCCATCGATTGAGCGAGCAGGCATCTACCGATAGTTCGTGTTCACAGGGGCCTCACACCGATGATATGTTCGACAAAGTGTGTCCGTGCGTAGAATGCTCGCGAGGTGCTGCCGTGGCCAGCTCCCTTTGTTCTTGGCTGAACGTGAACACCCATCTTGCCTGTCAATGCTTCGAACCCAAGTTTTCCAATTACGCGACGAGTCTCTTCGTAGTCTTGCCTGACAGTTTCATATATGTGCGGATCAGATAGATCAAAGAACCCGACTGAATGTACTATCGACGACGTCTCTTCGACGTTCTCGAATATTCTGGCGACGGCTACCATCTTACTTAGCTTTGCCAACAAATGGCTCTCCTCGAAAGGCGTATTCAACACGTTGTAAGGGTCGATCATCGTGATTGCCATGGTCTCCTTCACGATGAGGTCTTTGCCGCGATGCTTGAGAGGAACTACCTTCAGTTCCCATGAGCCAAAATTGGGGGATTGACCCACGTTTATGGGAAGCCCAAGGTAGTGCTCGATTACATGCCCAGCCCAACCTTTGTTTTTCTTGCCGGGAGATTTCCAAATGGTGACAGAGTACTCATTGGCGAGCGGGACCAAATCTTTGCCAATCAGCAATCGAATCTTCTTGACCGCTTCTTCTCTTTCCACAGACGAGACCGCCTAGGCGCTGGAGGAAAACGGAATCGGTTGTTGCCTTTGCCCTGATTTGAGTCGCTTAATTGCAATCGAAACATAATTGGGGTCGAGTTCACACCCAACAAATCTACGCCCCAGATTCCTTGCGGCCACAGCCGTGGTACCTGAACCCAAGAACGGATCGAAAACAAGGTCATTCTTGACTGAAGCGGCCATGATGAGCCGCTCCAGAAGTTTCAACGGCTTCTGGGTCGGATGCTTGCCGAAGATCTTCTCATCTCTTCCGGGCGGCATGATCTCGAGTAGGACTTGCACTTCTGATTCGTCCCATCTGATATCTTGCCAGACGCTCTTCATTTGTTTCTGGCCGTTGATCTCACGCATGAGGTCATAATTAAACCTGTGTTTGCTTTTCTTACTCTTGGCAGCCCAGAGGATTGTCTCAGTCGCATGGGTGAAATAACGACACGAGAGATTGGGCGGCGGATTAGGCTTGACCCATGTAATATTGTTAAGAAGTTTGAATTCTAGCTGTTGCATCGCAAAGCCGATGGAATGTATCACATGGCTCGTACCCGAAATGAATATTGAGCCATTCGGCCTCAGGGCCTTCTGGCAGGCGGATAGCCAAGTTCTATTGAAGTCATGCATCTGATCCACATTCTTGATTTTGTCCCATTCCCCTTTGTTCACACTCACCATCTTCCCAGCATGGCAAGTTATCCCATCATTACTTAGAAAGTATGGGGGATCTGCGAATATAAGATCGAAGGTGCCCTGAGGGTATTTCCGGTGGATTTGATCCAGGAAGATGAGGCTGTCTCCCCGGTACACATTAATGTCGTTTGAGTCATCGTGCCAAACACGCTTGGGTGACTGGCCTTTCCCGTAGTATTCGGGAGCTTCAAAGACGAGGAGTTCAGGCTGAAAGATCTGATAACGTGCTCCCAGTTGTTTCTTGTGCTTCTTATGAACCATCTCAGTTGACATTGTAGTCCAGATGCCCGGCGACATCAATGGATCTCTTCGCCGCGCCTACTCGGATTTGGAACCCAGGTCTGCACCGAAAGCTGCCGGCAAGATATCGACGCATCGAGTGGGTCTCACACGCAACCGCTGAACACCGGCTCCCTCAGGGGTGGGTGGAACTGCTGCATCCGGCTGTCTCGTTTGGTCACGGGACCGCGCTCACTACATCACCGTTGCGGGCTCCCAATCTGGTGGCCCGATCACAAAAAGGACGTCTCCTGCCATCAGAATGGTCTCACCACGAGGGTTGCCAAGTGTCTCTGCGTCGCGGGAGACCGCGAGCACGGTCACTCCGTGCTCCGCGCGCAGTCGGCTCCCGGCAATTGAATTACCGACCAACGGCGAGTGCTCGGTGAGTCTGAGTGTGTAAGTGGTCAGGTCGGGAATGGCGACGTGAAGGTCGGGCACGCCCGTCGACTCCTTGGCGAGCGTTCGGGCCATCCGCCGCCAGTCCTGGCGGACCTCGCCGATGAGCCGCTTAATGTCTTCGCGCGGCACCAACATGCGCGCGAGTACCCGCGAGAACAACTCGATCGACACCTCCAGCTCGTCTGCGATCACCTCGTCGGCGCCGAGAGTGACGAGAGGCTGAACCTCACGGAGATAGCGGCTGCGCACGAGGATGTACGCGCCGGGGGCAACGCGGCGCGCGAGTTCCACGATGCGTCGCGTACCCGCCGGGTCATCTATCACTACGACTATTGCGCGGGCTTTATCTGCATCAACATGCCTCAGAATGGTCTCTTGAGTTGCGTCACCGTAGTGGATGGGCTCTCCCCTGGCCGCGGCCACCGAAAGGGCAAAGATGATGACGATGTCAGTGAGCAGCGAGGACATCCGCCACCTCCCAGCGTTGCGCGTCACCAGTGGTGGAGGCGCAGGTTATGGGGCTATTCGTACAAGGCCTTAATCTTGCCCCATGTGCTCTCTCCAGCCGACACCGAGCCCTCAATGATCCGCCGGAGCAGCACGCCACCTGTCAGCACGTGAAACGTACCCACTGTTTGACAAAAACACGCCTCAAACATGCCGCCCAGAACGTTGTACGTCCCGTATTCAGCGCTTTGAATCCCAGTATCCCACGTGCGCTCCCATGCCCGGCACTCTCCAGGCCCGAGCGTCGTCCCGGCGCTGTAGAAATAAACGATGCCGGGATGGTGGAACACGTTGCCGCCAAAGCAACGGCCTTGATCCACGGCGGTACACGTGTCCGGCATGACAAATATCCCGTCCTGTGGGTCAATCCCCCAGTTGATTGAAAACACCGATGTCCCGAGGTTGTGTACAATCAAGCAGAAAGACACGATATCCCCAGGGGCGTACGTCAGCCGATCCGTGGCGAACGTGACCTCCAGATCACCCTCAGTCACAACAGCGGAGTTTGAGAACCCAGCCGGCAGTTCGCACTGGGCTACCGCATTTGAAGCCAAGAGCAGAAATAGTGGCACGTTCAGATATGATAGTCTCTTCATGGCTCGGTCTCCTTCCTAATCTCAGTCCGCACAACACCGGCATCAGCTGCGGCGCGAAGCTCCGAGAGCTGCATGCGCGCGCTGGCTGCCCTGCCCGTTACTACGCCGGAACAAGGCCTGCACTAAAAGGGTAGGCGACGGTGTACGAACAGGATCACGAGGATAGGGTTCGCTAAGGTCAGCGGCATTCTCTGCGCCTGACGAAGCAGATCAAACGCTTACCCAGATCCTCTGGTTCCCCGAAGTCGAAGCCGATGATATGGCCGCTCTCACTACGCGGGAAGGACGGAGCGCGACACTACCTGAGATTCATTCATGCTTTTCCCTACAGTGCGCCGACCGCTACATCCCCGTTTGTGACGGCAGCGTGTAATCCACGACCGCACCTGGCCCGAGCGGCAGGTCAAAAAAGACCCACGCGAATGTCATCGCCAAGCCGACCAGCAACAGCCAGAACGAATAAGGTAGCATCATCGCGGTGAGGCTGCCGAGCCCGAAATCCGTGCGCCATCGTCGGCAGAAAGTGAGCACCAGCGGGAAATACACCATCAGCGGCGTGATGATGTTGGTAGTGCTGTCACCGACACGATAGGCCACGGTCGTCATTTCCGGGCTGACGCCGAGCAACATCATCATCGGCACCAGCACCGGCGCCATCAGCGCCCATTTCGCGCTGGCCGAGCCGATGAATACATTCACGATCGCCACGAACAAAACGATCAGTGCCAGCAGCGCCGGCATCGGCAGGCCAGACTGCTTGATCGCACCCGCGCCCTGCACCGCGAAGATGAGGCCCAAGTTCGACCAATTGAACATCGCCACGAAATGCGATGCCGCAAACGCGAGCACGAGGTAATAGGAAAGATCGCTCATCGCCCCGGTCATCATCTTCACCGCGTCGCGGTGATTGTTCACAGTGCCGGCGGCCGCGCCAAAGGCCCAGCCACAGGCGATGAACAGGACGAAGAAGCAGGCCACCAGCGATTGGTAGAACGGCGTCAACCGCGCTTCAGGGGCGGCGGCCTCCTTGTCGATCAAGGGCGTGCCGGGCATGAACACGAACAGTGCCCAAAGCGCGCACACCGCGAGTGCGGCCAGGCCGGCGCGGCCGAGCCCCTTCTTCTGTTCCACCGTCAAGGGCGCGTTAGCGTCGCCAAGATTCTTCATCGCCTCGCCGTCGGGTACGCTGAAGCGCCTCAGGCGCGGCTCGATTACTCTGTCAGTGACGAACCACACGACGGGCAGAAACAGGACTAACATCGCCGCGATGAAGAACCAATTGCCGGCGATGTTGGCGTCCCAGCCCGGCGCGATCTGCTCCGCGGTCGCCTCGGTGATGCCAAACAAAAGTGCGTCAAGCTGGCCCGGCAGCAGGTTCGCAGAGAAACCGCCGGAGACGCCCGCAAACGCCGCCGCGATGCCCGCGACCGGATGGCGTCCCGCCGCCGCGAAGAGCACGCCCGCCAGCGGGATTAGTACTACATAGGCTGCATCGGCGGCCAGGTTTCCCATCATGCCCACGAACGCCACAGCCGGGGTCAACAGGAATTTCGGCGCGCCTCGCACGCATTGGCGCATGAAGGATGCAAACAGGCCTGATCGCTCTGCCACGCCCGCGCCCAGCATCACCACCAGCACGTAGCCGAGCGGATGAAAGTGGGTGAAGGTTTGCGGCATCTCCACCCAGAGCCGGCGGATGCACCGCGCACCAAGCAGGCTCACCGCTCTGATGACGACGGGCGCGCCGGTATCGTCGGTCTGCGTGGGATGTGGGGCAGAATAGCCGAAGAGTGCCGCGCCGATGCTAAACAGAATAAGAAAGCCGATCAGCCAGAAGAAGACGAACACCGGATCCGGCAATGTATTGCCGGTGCGCTCGACCCACCCGAGTATTCCTTTCTGTCCAGTCACCGCTTTAGCCATGGATGTTCCTCCCACCGCCGGCGAAACGCCGGCTCATTTATCTTGGGCACAATAGCGGCAAAGACCTCCACAGGCAAGCGGATTTCGTCGCGCGTGTGTTAGCAAAGGGAAAATGTCCCCTCGAAGGAGGGGCGTTTATGGTGTCAGCGGTCGATTAATACGCGCCACCCCGGGTCGAATCAAAACCAGCCAGAGTGTCAGCGAATCAAGCTCATCTTGGATACCAAGACAGACCCGTCTGCGGTCAATCGAACGAAATACGTGCCGGGAGCCACGGCCCTGCCCTGAGAGTTCCTTCCTGACCAATACACGGAATGCTCACCCGTTTCCTGAGTCTGATCCACGAGTTTCGCAACCAGCCTTCCGGACGCGTCGTAAATAGTGAGAGTCACGCGCATCTTATCTGGAAGATTGTAGCGCACAGTTGTTCCCGCGCCGAAGGGATTGGGCCAGTTCTGAGCTAGAAGAAGCGTTGAACGAACCGCAGCCTGCGGGTCAGGAACACCGACATTCCTCAATGGAGTTGAGGGATTACCCTCGTTGCCCGAGAAGTCGGTCGCAGTCACAAGAATCCCAGCGCATCTATGGCGGTCATAAAGGACCGCGGGACATAGCTGAGGAGCGCTACTTTGTCGACTTCAGCTCCCAACAGACGGGGAATGAATACTGTCAGGGTTACGAAATAGACGATGCTCACGAAAACGAAGTACGCTCCAGTGGCAGGTTCGGTCCTTTATGATGGTGCCCCATACTTCGCACGCTGAATTCGCGCAAAGATCTCCAGCAAGTTCCCCGACTCAAGGTCTGAGACATCAACGGCGTAGAGTTCCATGATCATAGACTCAATGTCTTGACGTTTCACTCCGAGACCAGTGAAATCGTGCAGGCTGGATTCATCTGAAATAAGGTAATCCCCAGGCTCAAGCTGAAATAGCTTCTGCATGAATTCGTCAGCGATCTCCCGGAACATGTCAACACCAGTGGTGGCAGCAAACTCGATTCTCTTCCCTTTGAATCGTCCACTCCGAATGATTCTCTCGCGTTGGTTCATTTCGATCTCTGATATCTGATGACTCTTCTCCTACCATTCCTGATAGTTATCTTGCAACAGAAAGCTCGTTTTTTCTGAGCTCTGAGTAGGCCTCCGCTGAAGCGCGATGGTCGACGGCCGTTGAGCTCGCCAGGAGCTTATTCAAGGGCGTCGACAATCTTCATCTCAAAGTTCCAGCCTTCATGGGTCGCGAGGATCGCCGAGAAATTCTCCAAACTGAGTGGAACGCCGTCAACAATTAAGACGACGTCTCCGTCGCTGCGGCAAGTAATTCGGCCACTGAGCTCGCTATGAAGCATCCGATATCCGTCAGCTGACCTTGTGATGTGGCGGGTGGCGAGCGCCCGTTGCATTTTTTGCCTCACCCGTCCAAGCGCCGCGTACGCGCTCGTCTCGCTGTAAGCCGCAAACTCGTAACCGGTTCCTCTCGTTCCTTCCTCCTGAGCTCGTACGGTCAGCCCGTGAGGGCGCTCGTGGCAAGTGATCACAAAGATTCTCATCCTACCAGAGAAATCCTCGACCTCATCTCGCACCGGAAAATCGCTGCGCCAGTCTTGGCCCTTTGTCTTCACCAATTGAGAACCTCCTCCACTATCTCTTCTCCTGAGAGAATATCCACCGAGGCCAGCCACATTCGGTCGACCGGCGAACGGAGCTGTGGATAAGCGACGCCCGGGCCCGCGAGCCTGCTCGCGGGTTTGGCCGTCCGTTTCAACCGCTGATGGCCGGCGCACCACCCGACAGAAAGCTGATGCCAATCCGCAGCCCCGATGGGGCGGCGCGCAACGCCGGCACAATCGCTGCGTGTAACCGGCGTCAGCAGATTCGCCCGTCAGCGGGCGGCACAGGTACGGGAACCTCACGACGGGTTTCGAGGTTTCTCCTCGACAGCCTCGGCGTCGACCTTCAAATGGCAGCGGGCCAACTCAACGGCTTTCGCAGCGAATATCTCGATGTCCGCCCAATCGTTCGACGAGCCAAGGTTCGTGTGCCCTTGGCCTGGAAATAGCCCCGGGAAGTGAGAACCGCCTGAGCCGGATGCTCTGTCCACCGGCACCGTCCTTCCGTACATCCGGTTCGTCTCTGCTGTCACGCACAGACACAACTTGCATTCGGGGAGTTTGAACACCTGCATGACGTAGAGATATTGGGTAGACCTGAGTGACTCAAGGTCAGTGAGCACGAAAGCCCGATAGTCACCGAAGCGAAAACGCTTTCATGTCTTGCCACCCTTCACGGCGGGCCAGTACTCACGCACTTCGTCCATTGTCTCCTCCATCTAATGATAATTAGACGGACTACTTCCACCAACTTCCTATCCTGCCGCCGATGCCATGAATCGTTCGTAACGAATCTCCAAACGTTCCGGATCAGGCCTTGCCGGGACACAAGAGGGATCTGTTGGCCACTACTCTCAAACCCGCGAATCAGCAGATCCCTGGGCAATATCTCGCCGTGTATGGCCGTCTGCTTGCGCAACCAATCGAAAGCAGCCAGCCGCACCCATTTGTCGTCGATGCGTCTCTTACCGCCGCTCTCTTGGACCGACTGACCCACCACAGCACAATCCATGAGTTTGGGTGGGTCACTTTTGCTCTGTCACAGTGGTACACTTTTACGTTGTCACAAACACTTCCCCCAGCAATTCACGCACAACACCATCTATCTTCTCACGGACAACCGGATCTTCTATACGCACAGACAGGCTTCTCATTGATCCTCGTCTCCGAACCCGGAGAGAATCCGCTCGACTTCGCGTGCAGAGAAATCGTTCCGATAGAGGTGCAGGAAGATCTGCCGACGTATGGACGGAGACTCCCCAATCGGGACTTGGCCTCGATGGATCCCTGCCTGGGCCAGGACCTTCGCCGCGCCGAGCATCCGACAGGCCATCGCGAGACGACCGCCACCCGGACGCCGGCAACGTCAATGTGGATCCGCCTCGCTGTGCGGTCCACTATTTTAGCCCCCAAATCTCTTCCGAATCAGTGATTGAAGGGTCATCGTATCGCCTTACCGTGGCAAGCCAGTCGGACATATTGCACTTGATTGTTTCCCGAACTTCTTCCAATCCCTCCTTGCCTACAAGACCTTTCTCGTGCATGAAGGCGTAGAACTTCTTCAGGCTTGCGGCAGTTCTGCGTATTGAGGCTTGGCTGGCCCACATTGCTTTTCTAATGAACCAGTAACCAAGAAAGGAATCTATCCCACCCCATCCATCCGCGGCTCTCGTCGCATCGTCGTAGAGAAGATACTCATTGATATAGAACTCTACGTTCCCGAGATGCTCCTTTATGGACTTTGCCCCGATGCCCTGCGCTGACAACCACATTCCGAACTCTTCAAGCAGTGTCGCATTCTCCTTGCGAATCGTTTCACACCTTCGTTCCCATTGCCGGTACTCGTCTGACATTTCGTATTCCCTCTGTTTTCCTGTGCTGTAATTGGGTTGCGGATAAGCGGCGGCCGGAAAGGTAGGTGGTGCCGTTTCGCAGCCGCCGAACGTGACGAACATACAAGGGTCAACTGTGCGGGCGACCACATCACCGGCCGCTGAAGCGAGGTGTTATAAGGCTTGCAGACTAACCCGTCTGAAAATAGAGAAAAGAAAGTTGATCCTTGGACGCTCTCGCCGCTATACGCAAGAACTCGACTCCAACAGCACGGCCGTCCCCGTCAAAGCCAAGCACAACCCCTGGTCGGACCTCCTCTGACTCCACTACCCCAGTCTCATCCAAACAGAAGTGAAGCGCATCGTCTTCTCTGTCTACCACGAGTCTCATGTCCTGCCTCTCAGTCTCCGATCAAAGAACGCTCCTGAAGCATCTTCTTGAAATGCTTGGTGAACTCAATGAGATAAACAATATCGCAAGACTGCCACTCCAGCAACAAGGAAACATCGCTCGCCTGCTGAGCTCTTATAACGAAAACCTCACTGGTACGGCGAAGCCTTGTCGGTGTGCAGTGCCTTGTTATGCCTCACCGGTATAGCCGCACACACCAATGCGCGGCGAGTTGGCTACCGGCAACAACATGTCCTCCCCGCACGGGTGACTCGACGCATGCGTCACGCAGCAGAAACCCCGACCGACATACCTGCACTCCACACAGAGCGACGTCGCTGGCTCGCCACACACGGCGCAGCGCCACACCGGCGGTTCGTTCCGGGCGACGATTCGCACCGCCTTGCCAAGCCTGCCTTCAATCTCGCCGGCGTGCCGCAGTTAAACATCTCTTACAGAGAAAGGACGAGCCCCAGACCCTCATCGAGTGCCTGCAGCTGGTCCGGACGCAACTTCCCCGCTCGCTCTGTGAGATATGACCTGTCCAACGTAATCAATTGGGAAACGTTGATGACCGATTCCTTGGGAAGGCCGCCTCTGCGCCGAGTCAAAACAACATTGCCAGGCGCCCGGGCCAACCGCATGTTGGAAGTGACAACGGCTACGATAACAGTCTGAATCCGACTCCTGTTGAACGCATCCGATTGCACCACCACAACAGGCCGCCTGTACCCAGGTCCCGAACCCCGGGGAGCTGGCAACGATGCCCACCAAATCTCTCCCCGTTGCACTACCACTTCTCCCGCACAACCGAAGCAACTTCCATACGCTCGAGTATTGGATCAAGCTCGGCTCTGTCGTAACCCAGGCCATATACCTGATTGAGGGCCTCCGTTACTGCCTCATCCCTCCGACTCTCCAACATATCTCTGACTGCCTGCTGGAACACCTGGCTGCGAGAAAGCCTCAGCCTCTTCGCCAGGCGATCGACGGCACGGAACAGAGGGTCTGGAATTGAAATCGCAGTCTTCATGGCTCAAGTATAACCAAGGTCATACTCGTGTCAATACATTTTTCACACCGCTAGTACTTCTGGTTCGAACAGTCCTTGGGCACGTTTAACGTGCGCCTGACCCGGGGCGGGCGCGTTTGCCCACCGTGGTACTCTCTAGTGACGAGATCGGCGGCGCAACACACCTCGGAGCGCCCGCCGTCAGACTGCATGCTCAAGTTAGCGGGTGCTTCTTAACCAACCTGCCGCTGTCAGAGCCCGAAGAGCTTGGAAATATAACTCATTCAGATCAGAGTCGGGGGACCGATCCTTCAATATGTTCCACATATGCTCTGCCAGCACAGAACCAATAGCATGGATAGCTTCGTGCCTGTCAAGCCCCTCACTCATCAGCCGCGACATGGTCTCGCAGACAACCGGCAACCCCTCGGCCAATTGATTCTCAGCAATAGCATGAAAGGACGCATGCAGAATATGATTGGGAAGCGTAACACCCGCTTTCTCGTGATGCTCTGCAATGAGCCCGACTCGCTCCTGCTCATCTAATCCCAGCCATTCCTTCGGGTCCGGCTCTTTTAGTGGATCGTAGCGCTTCATAACCTAAACCATCGCGTTAAAGTCCCGATCGCGCGGACGCTTCGCGTCGCGCCATCGGGGCGTTTAGCTGCCTAGCGCGCTTACCGCCCACCTTCTCATTCCCCCTTGCCCTTCGCACCGTCACGTCAGAGCGCAATGCAAGCATGACAAGTCAGCTACAACACCTGGTTCGCAGGTTTATCTTTTCTTTTGCAGAATATCCAATTCCTTGCATGAAGTGATGCACGCATCCAGATCTTTCAGCAAACCATCGGCAATATCGTATATCCAACCATGGATTGCGATTTCTTGTCCGCGTTTCCATGCATCTTGGATGATCGTCGTATTACCGACATTGATGACCTGTTCTACTGCATTCAGTTCGCACAATCTTCGCATTCGTTCAGATTCGTTCAAGATGGTTTCCAACTTCTCTAGATGCCGGTGGTGGATATCACGAATATGTCGCAACCAGTTGTCCACCAAACCATGTGGCAGATTCTCCATCGCGGCCTTAACACCGCCACATCCATAGTGTCCACAGACTATCACGTGTTTAATCGTGAGAATGTCAACCGCGTATTGGAGAACCGAGAGACAATTCATGTCAGTGTGAATTACCAGATTGGCGACATTCCGATGGACAAACAATTCTCCTGGGAGTAATCCAACGATCTCATTTGCGGGGACCCGACTGTCCGAGCACCCAATCCAAAGATATTCGGGTGCCTGTTGCGCGACAAGCCTGGAAAAGAATTCTGGGCTGGACGCACAGATTCCCGAGGCCCATTTCTTGTTTTTTTCAAATAGGTGTGCCAGTGCTTTCATTTTTTCTCCAGCGAACGTTGCTGGCTTCACCTGCGGCCGTCGCCTTAGCTCAATTCGCGTCCGCTTCGAGTCAGGCTCGCGGTGGCTGGCAGGTGCAGGCCGAGGTTAGATTGCCCTCCGGCTGAGCTAGAAAAGAGCGGCGATAGTGAGACGAACTGCTCTGGTTCGCAGTTCGATATCAAGATCATCCGCACCGTCAGGATCAAGTGCATCCACGCAGCTCCTCGCGATGCCGACGTCAACCATGGTGTCCACTCCCAATAACCTCAAGCTGAACCCGATTGCTCCCGAGAAGCCTAGATCCAGTCTCCTGAGAGCCCCCGTGGCATCTTGCTCGTGTGGTGGGAATGCTGCCTGCCCATCAAAGTAGGTCTGATAGACGCTCTCACCAGACAAGAGAAGACCGATTTCCGGCCCAGCACGAACGTAGACTCCCATGCGACCTGTGCGGGTGCGGGCTTGAACGAGCAGTGGACAACCAAGTACTGCAGGCTCCAGACCAACTCGGTCTCTATCTTGAGACTCGTGGGGTTCCCATTTACGTCTATCCCATAGCCCGTAATTCGCGTGAGACCGCCTCTTCGTTCGTAATATAGCCCACTTTCGAGCGCGATTCCGTCCTCTCCTGAGAGTTCCCGCTGCATGACGAATCCCAACATGGAACGGTCTCTCGGTTCGTTGGTTATAACGTCAGAGGTCGGGAGTCTGTAAATGGCTGATGCATCGCAATGACCAATGCGAAGACCGTATCTCGTAAACGCAGACCCCTCAGCGGCGAAGGGCAGCCAGAGCAAACCCGAGATGCACATGACGAGAGTCCGGTCTATCCCCATTCGGATAGCCATGCGTGTACACTCCTGGTCAATCTAACGGGGCTGCGCGTAGCGTCCGCGCCATCGTACGCTTCACCTGCGACGGGCACCGACCCCGTGAACCATCAATTAAGAAAGCAATCTCGCTCGGCGCCAGGTGCAAGCGGATGTTGGCTTGATCGTTGCACAGGAGAAAACCCAATCAGGCAGCGATTTCGACCGTCGCATAGAAGTCGATCTGACGAGCCGTTCTCCAAGGACGGATAGCTCGGTGATGCGGGCGCGGGATCCGTTGGCCGTCTTCTCGCATCCCGCGAAGATGGAGCTCAATGGCACCTTGGATACGACGAAGCGCAACATCGATAGTCCTACCGGTTGCCACGCAGCCCGGGAGATCAGGAACTGACGCTCCCCAGTCGCTGCCAGGATCCCGACTAATACGAACAAGATAACGAACCCTTCTCATGGCTTCTCCCGCTTGAGTCCCGCCTGCCGGAGCACTGAGGCCAGTGTCCCTTTCGGCATGTCGTCGCCGAGGCTGCCACCGACGGTCACGCGCCCTGGCTTCAATGAATGCTTGAACTGCCGATGACTGCCGCGGGTGACCACCAACGCCCAACCTTCACGTTCGAGCATCTGGATCACCTCGCGAACCTTCATGCCAAAAGTCTACCACATCCGCAGGAAATCAGCATCAACTCGAACATTTTACATAAGCTTTGATTCCTACCAACGAGATTGTCGAAAAACGTTATTTCAGGCGGGCTGGTTCCCCTCCGAATCGATCTGAAGTTATGAAACCATGTTGTCGGATGAAAAGGCAATCAGGCAGTTGGTGAATTTGCTATATGCCGCATTTTAACCTGTTTATTTGCGTTTGTTCCTTATTGTTTTGCTCATATTACGCAGCCTTTGCGAAAGTTGCTCCATAGTGAAGGATCTTTTCAATGTTGTGAACCAGACAGTAGAGTCTCCACTGAATATTAACCTTCCTGCGACCGCGCAGCGTGAAACGGTCAAGCTCTTTTTGAGCCCGGATGTTGCCGAAGACCGGCTCAACTATCCCCAGTCTTTTACTGTAGGTGATTCGGCCATGCACAGTGTCTATCTTCCGCTTCATTTCCTCTGTCAACCCGCCCAGACACTGTCCATAAAACATATGAACCTGCCGCGCGACAGTGCTGGGATTGCGCAGGCATTTTGCCCGTAACGGACAATTCCTGCAGGCTGTCTTCGGAGCCTGGTAGGCAATGGCTTTATGCCCACGAACTTCAAAGTTCCGATTCTTGACATACAACCCATTACCGGCCGGACAGACTAATTTTCCTGTCCGTTCATCCAGATGAAAATCCCCAACATTGAACCACCGCTTCTTGGACCGATAGCGCTGTTTATGGCTGTCCACGCTGCGACGATGCCGTCCGGCATCTGCAAAACGCGGATCGCGTTTGCGAAACTCACGATCCGGAATATAAGCGTCAACTTCCTCTTCTTGACAGGCCTCCAGATTTTCCACGCTATAGTAGCCCGTATCAGCACTTGGAGGCATTTGACGAAAGCTTCAATCCATCCAGACTGAAATGCGTCCCCCCCAGCAACCCTTCTTCTTCACATACCAACAGCACCTGCGTAAATAAATCCACAACCCGCTCTTCACCCAGCGAGGAGACAAAAGCCGCCAACGTACTGTGGTCCGGCACCTGCCCACAGCTGAGCGCCATAAACGTCACGTTTTCCCGACAGGCACGTTCCATTCGCCGGGAGTGTAGTATCCCACGCGAGTAGGCAAAAAGGACTATCTTCAGAAGAACTTTCGGATCATAGGCACTGCATCCGGTCTCTTCGTTCCGGTACTTCTCATCAAATATTGAGGTGTCAATCCGTTCTTCCATCAAATGGTGTATCGCGTATTCCAGTGTCCCGGGCACAAGCTGATTCTCCAGCGAAACCGGGATCATCATCAACTGACCATAGTCGTAAGGCTTGTATCGTGGCATGCGTTAGCCTCCTTTCGTTTACGCCCTGGAGTCTAACACATCAGCAGACACCTTCAATCCTCTTGCCCGTCCCAAAAGACTTTTTCGACAGTCTCAACGTTACGCTTCAGCCGCGGCCCATCGTGCGCCTGCGGGTCGTCGGCTGCAAGCGCCTGATACTCATTGAGGCCTCCCTACGGGATAATCCCGAGCGTATACTCGGGATTT
>JASEGR010000046.1 GCA_030017955.1 Candidatus Eisenbacteria bacterium | reverse complement strand
TACGGCAAGTCAAGCGCTTTCGGACGCATCTCTTTTGAATAAGGCCTTGCTCTAGGGCTGGTGTTTCTGTATATAAAAGGGCGGAAACTCATGCGAAAGGATTCCGAAATGAATAGGCAGACAATGTCGGCAAATTTTCTTCGGGGAGTCCCGGCTGAAGAGGCACTGTCACATCTTATTCCGATGGTATCGGAAGGTTATGAAAAGGTGATAAAGCGTCATGGTGTGGATGTGCTCCAATACGGTCACTTTTCCGGATTCAAACGGCTGAGGAAACTTCTGGGTCAAGCTCGCAATACCGACCCTGGCCGAATCATCGTCGGAAACGGCGGCATGGAGGTTATTTCTCTCCTTTTCAAATCTCTTCCCAGAGAGAGCTTCATCGTTGTCGAAGAATCAACCTACGATCGTGTCGTTTTTGATGCAGAACGATACGGGCACAAACTAGTCGGCGTCAGGATGACCTCTGAAGGGTTGGACATAGATGAATTGGAGAAGGTGGCGAACAAGATCTCCGCAGCGGCTTTCTACGGCATACCGTTCCATCACAATCCCACAGGCATAACCTATTCATCAGAGAGACGAAAGGCAGTGGAGGAAATCTGCAGAAAGCACAACATACTCTGCGCCTGGGATATCTGCTACGAGTCATTGCGATATGATGGCGGGGAGAATGAACCAATTGAAGTCTCGGAATGGGGGCCTGTCCTGATAAGTTCGTTTACGAAGACAATATCTCCTGGTACGAAGTGCGGCTACATCGTGCTTCCCAAAGACAGGATTGAGTACCTGGAGAAAGTCGTAACCAACACGCGGCTAAATCCAAACCTGCCCACCCAGGCATTCATTGCCGATTTCATAGAATCCGGGAAATATAAAGACTATCTGGACTATCTGCGCGGACTTTACAAACCGAGAATGGACGCATTGAACGTATCGCTTAGTTCCAATTTCCCGGGACTGTTTCCCGCCAAGCTCACGGGCGGGTTTTTCGCGACGTTAAGTCTGAAAAAGGTCACACGTGAGAAAGAAAAAGCGTTCATCGATGCTTCGAAGGAAGCGGGTGTGAGTATCACGCCGGCCTGGGGCGCACTCGCTCCGAATCTGGTTGAAGAGAAGCGCAAGGAAGGCCTGTTGATTCGTTTGACCTTTCCTGCAAGCAAGGCTGAACAGATAGCATGGGGAATTTCGAAGCTGAAAGAGTTGGAAGAGAAGGTTGGCTGAACGGCTCAGGGCGGCGTGGGCGACACGGCCGTCCCGCGCAATTCGGGCTTGTTTTTTCGAAGAAGTTCCCGTAGGGTGTGGGGCGCTGCCTGAGGCAATGGGGAGCTCCGTTAGGGCTTGAACAGTCCGAGCATGACAGCGCTCGACTATTGCTACGCAGAGCGCTAGTTTCAGGGTTTCCATCGCAGACTGAGTCCGCACAACTAACAAGGAGGGGAGGAAGGAAATGAGAACCATGGTCAATCTGAAGCCAGAGGAAATGCCAACTCAGTGGTACAACATCCTGCCCGATCTGCCTGAACCTCTGCCTCCTCCCATGGACCCGGAAAAAGGTCCTTCACGAATTCAAAACCTGCCCAACCTTCTGGTTGGCGAATGTCTCAACCAGGAATTCTCAAAGGAAAACTGGATCGATATTCCTGACGGAATCATGGATTTGTTTGCCAAGGCAGGCAGACCGAGACCGTTATTCCGGGCGACAAATCTTGAGAAGAAGCTGGGCACGCCGGGCAGAATGTACTATAAGAGCGAATTCTTCAGCCCGACGGGCAGTCACAAGGTCAATACTGCGCTTGCGCAATGCTGGTATGCAAAGAAGCAGGGATTCGAAAGAGTGACGACAGAGACCGGCGCCGGACAATGGGGGACCGCGCTTGCGTATGCAACTGCGGTTACGGGTCTGAAATGCCTCGTTTTCTGGGTGCGGAGTGTGTATAACTGGAAAGAAGACCGGCTCCGTTTCATGAAGCTTCTCGGCGCCGAGGTTCATGCTTCACCGAGTCCGATGACGGAGTTCGGCAAGACTCTCTACGACAAGAATCCTGAGCATGTCGGCTCGCTCGGGATTGCCATTTCTGAGGGGCTGGAAGCTGCTGAAAAAGATCCGAAGGCAGTCTATTGCCTAGGCTCGGTTCTGAACCACGTTCTCCTGCATCAGACGGTAATCGGCCTGGAAACTCAGAAACAGTTCAAAATCTTTGATGACTATCCGGACATGGTGATTTCGTGTCTCGGCGGCGGATCGAATTTTGGCGGATTCGCCCTTCCATTTGTCGGCGACGTGCTGAAGAAAGGGAAGAAGATCAAGTTCATTGCGGCCCAAAGTCAGTTCGCGCCGAACCTCCAGGGTAAATACGAGTACGATTTTGCCGATTATGCAGAAAAGACTCCGATGCTGAAGATGTACACCCTGGGGCACAAGAGTGACATGAAACCTATCAAGGGTGACGGGCTGCGGTATCACGGGTGCTCGCCCATTATCAGTCTCTTGCGAAACAAGGGTTACATCGACACAATTGCCTATCCTGGCGACGAGAGGCATGTCTTTGAGAATGCAAGGTTATTCATGGAAACTGAGGGCTGGCTGCCTGCGCCTGAATCGTCATATTCAATTTGCTGCGCAATTGACGAGGCAATCAAATGTCGTGAGTCCGGTGAGAAGAAGGTAATCGCCTTCAATATCAGCGGCCACGGGTTTCTGGATATTCCGGGTTTCTGCGACGTCCTGGGATTGGACTAATTGCAGGACCGGGAGCGAACCCGGGAAGGTTCCCCTCACCTTGATCCTCTCCCCAAGGGTGAGGTTGGTGAGGGGGTTTGACTGGCGCAGTCGAATCCGTGCCGAGGAACCGATGCCCGCCGCCGGATCCCGCGTGACGGGCCGGGCTCCTTGCCTCAGAGCCATGTGCCGGATTTCCGGAATGCAATGAGCTCGAAACCAATCGCGATCAGGGAAGCCACATCAGCCGACCTGTCTTCGATCCTCACTCTCTGTGCTCAATTGGATCTGAAGGGTGACGAGCATCTTTCGTTGAAAAGGGCGCAAGAGCTGTTTGCGCGGATCCAGTCATATCCCGACTACCACATTTACGTCGCTGTTAACGATGGAACCATTGTCGGAACT
The DNA here is from genome assembly GCA_030017955.1 of Candidatus Eisenbacteria bacterium. Taxonomy (NCBI): domain Bacteria; phylum Candidatus Eiseniibacteriota; species Candidatus Eiseniibacteriota bacterium. The sequence continues at coordinate 21,752 of JASEGR010000046.1, read as the reverse complement.
TTCGCGTTGCTGATCATGGATAACTTGGCGCACAAGGGAACACCCTCTGGTATTGTTGAAGATGTGGTAGTGCACCGTGATTGGCAGGGAAGAGGGTTGGGCAAGCAGATGATGGAGTATGCGATGCTGAAGTGCAGGGAGGCCGGCTGCTACAAGCTGGTTCTATCGAGCAACGTAAGCAGGGAAAGAGCTCACAAGTTTTACGAGTCGCTCGGATTCAAGAGGCACGGATACAGTTTCACGGTCGACCTGGACGCCTGACCGCTATCCAGCCGGACCTGCAAGCTTGACATTATCCAGTGCTTGCCTGAGTATTTGACGTGCAAACCCGCAGAGTTGGTAGGACTGACCGGTCAAAAGTGAAGGCCGGCCCCTGGGGCGGCATAGCCAAGTGGCTAAGGCGACGGTCTGCAAAACCGTTATTCTCCGGTTCAAATCCGGATGCCGCCTCCAATTATTTTCGAACTCACAGGTCACGAATCCGATGAGTCCATATAGACATGGGAAATGCCGCCAAGATCAAGCGGAGTGCAATAAGGCAGGTTATTAAGGCAGTCTAGTGCGTGAGTTCAGACGTGGAGTGACCGTGCAGCAGTCGAACTGAAGGAACCAGCAGGCCCGGGTTTTCCTAGGCCTTGAAGTACTCCTCGCACGTATTGCAGTACCTGAAATCACCCAATTTCGCCTCTCGCTTGAGCTTCTCTATCTCCTCTTGCGAGAGAACCCGTCCTTCGCAACCGCAGCAAGGGCAGGCTTTGCTGAAATTCTTCTCCGGCTTTTTCTCTTCCATGTTCAGCTCCTCTCGAGGTACGAAACTCTCCCATTCTACGAGGTTCCAGACTTGCACGTCAAGGACACACTGGGATTGGGTTCGAGCCGGCGTAGGTGACGCGGCCCTGCAGCAGGCAGGTTTGGAGATGTCCTTGAACCGACTTTCCGAAAATCTCTGGACTCCATTCTTGGACGAGTCAACGACCCGGAAGGGGCGAATTTGCGCTGTCTGAGGGCAAAGCCCGAGTTCGCAAATTCGAGTGAGCGAGTTCAAGAAGGATCGACATTTTCGGCAGGAGGGAAAGGACATCTCCAAGGGGAGGGAGCTGACGAGCACCACAAGCCTAGCTGTCCGTCTCAGAGATTTCTGGGGACGTTAGGACTGGTTTGGTGTAGATTGGAAAACTGGCTGCGAGAGGGAATAATCATGTGCGGAATTGTAGGGACATTTAATTACTCAGACCGTCCGGTTGATGAGACTGAGTTCCTTGCATCTGCGATGCATGCGCTCAGGCACAGAGGTCCGGACGAGAGCGGCACGTTCCTCGATGGGAGAGTCGCCCTCGGTCACACAAGGCTCAGCATAATTGATCTTGAGACGGGCACCCAGCCGATTCGAAACGAAGACGGGACTATTGCTGTCGCGCTAAACGGTGAGATCTACAATTTCCGCGAGCTGAAGGATTCTCTTGAGAAGAAAGGGCACACTTTCAAGACTCACTCGGACACAGAGACAATCGTTCACCTGTACGAAGAAAAAGGAAAGAGATTTGTCCACGATTTGAGGGGTATGTTTGCCATAGCCCTCTGGGATGCGAAGAAGCAGGAGCTCCTGCTGGTACGTGACAGAATTGGCAAGAAGCCTCTCTACTATTCAAATGCAGGCAATGAGCTTGTCTTTGCTTCTGAGATAAAGGCAATACTCAGGCATGGGAGAGTGGAAAAGGAAATGGACCTCACTGCTCTTGATAACTACTTGAGTTGGGGATATGTGCCTGGCCCGAGTACGATTTTCTTGCATGTGAAGAAGATGATGCCGGGAACAATGGGAACGGTCTCGAGAAATGGGATTGCGATTGAAAAGTACTGGTCTCCTGCGGCCGGATGCTGCAGCGCGGGGTGCGGAGATGATGTTCAGGCGATCAGCGGTGGGTCGCACGCCGGTAGCGGAGCGGCCAGCGAAGGCTCGATGGTGGATGAGCTCGGCGGGCTTCTCTCTGAGAGCGTACGCCTGAGACTTGTTTCAGATGTTCCGCTTGGCGCCTTCCTGAGCGGCGGACTGGATTCAAGCATGGTCGTCTCTCTGATGTGCCGGGAGAGTACGGACCCTGTCGTGACGTTCTCGGTCGGGTTTGAGGATCCTCAATACAACGAACTTTCCTTTGCGAGAAAAGTCTCGTCCTTTCTGCGGACCGAGCACCATGAACTTATAGTGCCAAGCAAGAACTTTGATGAACTCCTTTCAAAGGCGGTCTGGCACTTTGATGAACCCAATAGCGACGGCGCAGCAGTCCCGACCTTTCTTGTATCCGAATTTGCCAGAAAACATGTGAAAGTCGTCTTGACAGGAGAGGGAGCCGATGAACTCTTTGCCGGCTACGGCCGGTACAGGAAGGTCAAATCTGTCCATAACTTCAGGAAGATTCCGCTCTCGGTCAGAAAGGCATTGCTCAAAGCTTCCTACCGTGTGCCTGACGTGAGAGGCTTGAGGGCATTCATTGAAGGTTCTCTTCGGGACGGTTATAATGGGGAAAAACCTGTGTTTTCCGGGGAGGACAAATGTAAGCTACTCGAACCTGACTTGGCCGCGGAGATTGTGCTGAGAAATCGGGAATCCCCGGGGAAACGGGATGAGGTCTCTTATGATTCCCTGGATCCGCTCGCTCAAGCCATTCTTCTTGATATTGAGAATGAACTGCCTTTCAGGCTTCTTATGAAGGTTGACAAGATGACTATGGCAAGTTCGCTTGAAGCGCGTGCTCCGTTTCTTGATCACAAAGTCGTTGAGTACGCTCTTTCGATTCCCTCCAGATTTAAGCTCAGGCACGGGCAGCCCAAAGTCATACTCAAGAAAGTGGCGAAATCCCTTCTGCCTGATGAAATCTTGCAACGGCCGAAGCATGGATTCTTTCTCCCTGAGCCGCACCTCCTCAGAACCACGCTCAAGAGTTTCCTGGAGGAGCTGACACTCGGGAACGGGAGGTTTGAGTCTTTCAGAAAGGAGTACGTGGACCGTCTTCTTCGTGAGCATATTTCTGGTGAAAAAAACAATCACAAGAAACTCTGGTCTCTTCTCACGTTTGAAATCTGGAGGAGGCATTTCGGAAACTAGTCGCTGGGGCTTAAGTTCACCGCGCCGAGGTGGCGGAAAGGAAGACGCAGCGGACTTAAAATCCGCTGGAGCGAAAGTTCCGTGCCGGTTCGACTCCGGCCCTCGGCAATCATTGCGAAGGGAGGATGCGATGAAGAAGTGGAATGCTGCATCTGTTTGGATTCCGTTGTGCGGTCTTGTTTCTTTTCTGGCTCTTCTCTCATGCCAGGGGAAAGCACTGCATCCGACGTATCAATTCATAGCTCCTGATTTTGCCTCCTACCCGATCAAAAGAATACACGTGCTTCCGTTTATGCTCACCAGCGTTGAGGCAAGAGAGAGAATGACCGAGGAGCGCAGCAATCCCGAGGTCGAAAAGGACGCGGTTGCAATTGTCTCGCGCCTTCTTGTTAGTGGCCTGAAGAGCAGGGCCAAATACTTGTTCGTGGTGCCTGAAGAGGGCGCATCTCTTGCAAGAAGAGGCGGCGTTTCAGAGGAGTACAAAAACCTAGTTGCCCAGTGGAAGAAAGACTTGGTGATTGATAAAGAAAAAGTGATGAAGGTGGGCGCGTCAATGGGGGTAGATGCATTTCTCTGTCCCGAGATCTTTCTCTGGAGAAGCGTCAAAGTTGACCCGACCTGGTCCGAAGGCTACTCGCATTCAGACGTGGGTATAAGGCTTATCCTCTACGGAGTGGGAAATGGCGAAGTGGCGTGGAAGGCAGCGGACGAGAACAGTCTTAAGAGTTCGTTCTTTACCAAGACTTCGGCATTTCAGACGCCTCCCGATGCGCCTGAGATGGAGATGGTGACCCAGATGGTGGTTGATGCTGTTCTGGAGGCCATGCCTTGACCCCCAAGAGAAGTCTCTTGATCCCGCGTCCAAAACCCAAGAGGAGGCACCCTAAAGGAACTGTGGCGAGGATTCACAGGACTGCGACCCAGTACTCAAGGAAGGTGAAACACAAGAAAAAACTTGAGGAACCTTAACCCCTCACCCTGCCCTCTCCCCTATGGGGAGAGGATGAAGATGCCACCCCTACCGTCTCCCCAGAGGGAGAGGGTAGAGGTGAGGGGTGTCCTTCTGCATCTTACTTGATGAGGACGAGCTTCCTCGTTCTCGAGTAGTTCTGGGCATCCAACCTGTAGAAATAGACGCCGGACGCAGCGTCTTTGCCCTGAAGAGTCTTTCCGTTCCAGGTCTTCACGTAGTATCCAGGAGGAAGCTTGCCCTCGACCAGAGTTGCGACCAGCTGACCCTTGGCATTGAACACTCTCAAGGTCACCTTGCTCGCCTTTGGCAACTGGTACTTGATTTCGGTTACGCCCGTCATAGGGTTCGGGAAGTTCTGTTTGAGGTCGTAAACCCTAGGCAGCGCGGAAGGCAGTGTGACCTGGACCTCTCCGTAGTAGAGCTCAACACCGGAAGCGTCCACATGACCCAGTCTGTAGCTGTACGTGCTGCCCGATTGAACTGCCTTATCCGAGAACAAGTGGGCTCCCGCGCCGGTGATAAGCGCATCCTTGTTGAGAGCTTGGAAAGCTCCGGCTTTCGGACTTGCTCCGTCCGCTTTGTAAAGCCTGAATCCGCCCTCCGGATTGCCGGCCGCTTCCCAGGTAACCTCCACCTCTTCCGGACTCTTGGCGTTAGCCTCAAACTTCGTTACCAGGATGCTCGTTGCCGCCCTGAGGAGCAGGCTCATTGTACCCGTGTTACCCTGCTTGTCGTCAGTGCTGAGGACTACCGTGTAGTCCCTCGACAGATCAGTGATCACTGTCTGGTAGCTGAATGAGGTGTCAGTGATCGTTGCATTTTGCAGATCGACTGGGCTTCCATTGATGGTCAATCTGACCGAGCTCACGTCGATTCCGCTCAGGTTATCGGAGAGGGACGCATAGATGTTCAAGTTAGATGTCACCAGAGAGCTGTCAAGTGGGCTCTGAACCACGATCTCCGGCTCTTCTGCATCGGTCGCAAGCGCGTACCTTGAGAAGTGAGTAGTCTCGCCTGTTACGGATTTCGTATCCGCGTTAAGAATTGACGGTACGAATTCCCACCCAAGCCCGGTGCCGAGGTAGGTGTAGAGCCCGAGTTTTGAGGTTTCAGTCTTTCCGCTCTGGGCTGCATAGCTGAGTGTCAGCGAGACCGGCACATCAAACACCATTCCGTCCGGTCCGAAGCTGTAGATCTTTCCTACCCTCGACGGTATGTCGTACGTCTTCACGCTTGAGATGCCCCACGTTCCAAGTTGCTGTGCCATGATGTGCGAAGCACCCGTCGCCACCTCAGTCAAGGTCGAGAACGCGCCGCCGCCAGCCGAAGTAGTGTCTGACTGCTGGGTGGTTATCGAGACCGTTACAGTCGTGTCGGTTGCTCCGCCGGGGATTGTGACCCCTATTCCTTCATTGTTTGTTATCGTGCCGCCCTGAGCGCCGTTCATGGATGCAAGAATGAATGCTTCGGTTGCAATTCCAAGATTCCCGGCGATGTCAGTGCCCCTTGCAGTCAGTGATCTCGAGATATTGCCGTCCGGCTTCTCCGCTACGTTTGTATAGTAGTAGAGGCCGGTCGCGGCGTCCCTGTTCGGACCGGACACGCTTATCGAGCCGGAATCTCCCAGAGTGCCAATGTATGTCACTTCAGGTGCCGCCCTCAGCCGTTCGTTCGCGAAGACCACGGTCAGCATGAAATGTTTCGTGATTCCAAAGATCTTCACAGGGAACGGAGGCGACACAGCGATAAGCAGGTAAGGGGGCGTTGTGTCCACCCTGAAGGCAGGATGTGACTCGTGTACCCTATTGCCGGCGCCGTCTGTTACCCAGAGAGACACATTGTATATTCCGTCAGCCATCGGGCTCGAAGGAACGTACCAGATCTTCCCTGTGTCGCTGTTGTAAACGAGATTATCTCTGTCTCTGACCGCTTCGCCGTTTGCAACAATCGCGATACCACTCTTTACAATTCCGACTCCGGCATCGCTGATCTCTGCGTAGAGCTGAGGCACACCATGATTGATCAGTGTGTCTCCACCTGCGACTGCGAGTGTGTCAATTGTTGGGAAGTTCGTGTCAACGGCAAACGGAACGGGGACGGAAATACTGTCCGTGGCATTCCTGGCCCACACAGTGAATGTGTGCGCTCCCTCCGCTAGTGCGGAAGTCGTGTAGGAGATGCTGTGTGTCACCGCCACAACCGGTCCCGAATCGATGGAGATACCGACGTCAGTTGCACCGCCGACAGTCCCGGTTATTCTGGGCGTGTTTGTGTCCACGTAGCTTTCATTCGCGAAGAGAGTTGCAGGATCGTCGGCAGGGCTCAAGTCCGAAACCGTGATCGAGCCCGTTCTCACGAAGACCACAACTGTGTCTGAGTAATCACTGATGTTTCCCGCCCTGTCAACGCAGACTGCATAAAGGGCGTTCTCACCAGGAACAAGCGCAACCCTTGCGTTGAAGGCGCCCGATGCGACCACTCCCTTTCCTACCACGTCATCGCCAACATAGACCGCCACAGTCCTTGCATCAGATGAAAGCTCCGATCCAATGACTGTGATTATGTTGAACGTCAAAGTATCGCGGTCTGCAGGGTATGTGATTGCAGGAGCAAGCGGCTTCGTCGTGTCGATCGTCACGTCTCCCAGGTCAGTTGAAGACTTCCCTGTGGTGTAGTTGCCCGATTGATCGACTGCCACAAGCCCGATGTGGTAAGTGCCGTCGACGAGCGAAAGTTGATAGCTGAACTTGCCATTCGTTGCATCAGCAGTCGTTGAACCGTCAAGAGTAAGACTGTCAATGTGCGCTCCTGCACTTCCTGTGTATGCCCTAATAGTTACGCCAGGCTCGGCAACACCATAGATCGTGTTGCCCTTTATTTCGCTGACAACCGGCGCCAGCGGCGCATTAGTGTCGTGTATGACGGTTATCGGTTCCGAAAGGGCGCTTACTCCGGTGCCGTCTCTTGCAATGGCAGTTATTATGTTGTCGCCCTGGAACAGCCTCACGCCCGGGATGGAGAATATACCGTCCCTGTCAGTGGCCCTCGTCGCGTTAATCGTAATGTCAATTACCATGTTCCCGGAGTTCTCAAGCGACGCTCCGTGAATGTAGAGCGTGACTATGGAGCCGGGTTTGGCTGTACCATTCACCGTAATCTCATCCTTGTTCGCATCTGCGAGCAGGTCTTCCTTGTCAATCTGAGGAGGCGCAAGGATGGTGGTGTTAACCACAAATTCCCAGACCTGTGAGAACACAGTCCCGACGTTTCCTGCGGCGTCAACCGCTTTGACTCTCCAGAACCATCTGCCGTCCCTGAGGGAAGGGGCAGAGTAGAAGAGATCTGCGGTTCTGACCACCTGAGTCGCAGTATCAGGGAAGCCCAGATACTTGGAGTAGTGCAGGATGTAACTGGCGCCATCACTCACAGCTCCCCAGCCAAACGTCACCGTGCCGGTGTTGAGCTCGGTACCGCGTGCAGGCTGGACAAGCACTGGCGCAGTCTGAGGAGGTGCTGTGTCCCTTGTGACTCTGCGCTCAACGATAGTGCTGTCAGAGCCCATCACCCCGATGAGGTTGAGACCCTGGAGAAGGGCGACTTTTTCGCGGAAGTTTGTCCCGGTCCAATGAGTCACCAGAACATTGTTTATCTTCGCCCATCCGCCGGTGTCCTGCCCCTTCACGGTTATCGAGTCTTCCTTGGTTACGGTGAAATCTGCCGGCTCATCAAGTGCGAGCGTCGTTCTCACCTCGACAAAGTAAGCGTCTCTCGGATAAGCAGGATTCACAGACCTTCCGCCCTTGGAATCCTCGGCCATGATGGAGTACTTGAGACCCGGCGGCAGAACATGAGTCCCGGGTATCATGCCTGTGTATGTGTCCCCTGATTTTGAGAGATTGACCGTAAATGGCAGTGCCCCCGGCCTGACCGGCATGTAAACGACACTTGCCGAGCGTACCGAGTCATCGTCGGTTATGGCTGCAGAAATCGGAATCGGTGTCCTTGAATTCGAGCTCATAACAGGAGTGTGGACGATATTCGGCGGCACGTTTGCAGCTGCGCCTGTCCTGACTTGAACAAAGAACAGCGGATTCGGATAGACGGGCATCATCGTATGATTTCCGTCTATGTCCACGGCCTCGATCCCGTAAGCGAATCCCGGCGGCACAACCAGCGTGCCTTCGAGCGTTCCTTCGTACATTCTCTCGCCTGTCACAGGGTCAAGCCGTCTTACCATCAGCTTCCTCTTCGGATCAGGTCCCGACGCCGGGCTCATGTATCCGAGGAAGACAACAAGACTATCCTTATCATCAGTCACCTTCGCCCTTATCTTCACGTCTATCCCGGCAGCTGCGGATGCCAGAGGAGTATGGAAAATCTGAGGAGCACGGCCCGCACCCTGGCCTTTCACGTTCACCATGAACCAGTTCATCGGATAACCCGGGATCTCGGTCCTGTTCCCGGTCGCATCCATGGCGACAATGTTGTAGAGAATCGAAGGCGGTTCAATCGCGCTGCTTGGAACTCGCGCTGTGTAGTTGCTTCCGGATACCAGGGTCATGTTGATCTCGACCGGCACGGGGTTCTGTGCGCCGAGTTTCATGTACTGGAAGAATACTCTCCCCAGCGGACTATCCGGATCGGTCACGGACGCTGAAACGACCAGGTCTGCGCCTGTCTGGACTTCAGGAATCGGCGCGTGGGTTATCCTGGGCGGTTGACCTGCCGGATTCCCCTGGATGTTTATCGTAAATGGAGGATTCGGAGGCGCAGGATTCATGGAAACCATTCCCTGTGAATCCCTGGCCTTCACTCCGTAAACGAACCCGGGAGGAGCAACCATGTCACCTGGAATCATACCTGTGAACTTGCCTCTCTGACCCGGGTCTTCCATCATCGGGAAGTTGAGGGGCTGAGCCATTGCCTGAAGCCTCTGAGTCATGATTTCTGCAAATATTCCAGTGGGTCCCGTGGTTGGTCCATCAGGATCAAAGACTGTTGCTCTTATCTGGACAGGCCTTCCGGTCACGATGGTGTCTGATCTTATTGGTTCAAGAGTGATCTCCGGCGGCCTTCCTCCACCCAGCCCGGCGACTGCAACATAGTATGGTTGCCGGCTCGGGTCAGGACTTAAAGCGACCCCGCCGGTTACGTCGGTGGCCCTGATTCTGTAGCCGAATCCCGGCGGAAGAATCATGAAGCCCGGGAGTGTAGTCTGATAGTCGTTGCCGACCACTCTCTGCATGAGGAAATCCGAAGGAGCACCGGTCGGCGGGCTGAATTGGACAACTGCTTCTCTCACGCCCGTGTCGTCAGTAATCGTGGCTTTTATAGTTACAGGTGAACCGCTTGAAGCCTGAGGAACCACAGAGTGAACGATGGCCGGTGGAGTGCCTGCACCCATGACTTCGACTGAGAACGGCGGGTATTGGGGCTGTGGCAGCTCCGCCCGTGCATCGGCTCCGTCCACTGCAACGATCCTGTAGCCGAATCCCGGACTGACAACCAGGTTCGGAGGGACGACTCCCTGGTAATAGGACTTCGCGGTTGTCTGATCAAACCACGGCGTCATCGGGAAGTGATCCTCTCTCGGATTGAGTCTCGAATAAACGACCAGCTCCACCCGGCTTATGTCAGAGCCAGGCTTCACCGAATCTGGATCGGTCACCTGTGCACGGATGAGGACGTCCTTTCCAGGCTGAGCACCTGCAACAGGCTGATGCGTGATTTGGGGCGGCCTGCTTGTGCCGCCGCTTGCCGAATGTACTTCGACCCAATAAGGCGGATACATCGAGAGCGGGTCCTCTCCCATCGCACCTCTTGAGTCAAATGCCCTGATTTTGTAGTTGAAGCCCGGGAAGTTGACCGCGTATCCGGGGATCACTCCGCTGTACAGAGTGCCGCCGCCCGATGAATCACTCACTGCCCTTGTCACAGCCAGTGGGAACTGCATGGGCGGACAATTTGGCGGCTGAACGTCAACCATTACCTTGTCAACATAATCGCCGCTGTCCGGATCAGACACGGTAGCTTCCATCTGGATGTCCATGCCTTTAGGCCTGGGGCTCGTAACCTTCATGTGAGAAATTCTCGGCGGATTGCCGGTCGAACCGTATCTTCCGACCTCTATCCAGTACGGGTCGTACTGCCATCCAGGATTCGCAGACTGGTTTCCGTCATTATCCTGTGCGATGACCCTGTATCCGAAGCCGGGCGGGTTGACCATGGCTCCCGGAATCTCCACCTCGAAGTTCCCCATGAGAGGATCGCCCACGCTGCGCATGAACAGCTTGCCCGAGCCAAAGGGCGTCTTCATATCAATAAAGACCTGAGGCACGTTGACTCTGTTGCCGTTTCGATCAAGGTCAGTCACAGTTGCCGTCACTTTGATGTTACTGAATTCCTGCTGGGGGCTCGCGATCTTTGAATGGACGATCGTTGGCGGGTTCAGAGCAGCAGCCTGGGACTTTACCTCCACCCAGTACGGAGCATACTGCGGCTCCGGGAGCATGGCCTTGTTGCCCTGCGAATCCTTGGCCCCGATTCTGTAGCCAAAACCAGGCCACACTACGTTAGGCCCGGGGATACGGGCGTAGTAGTAAGTGCGCAGTACGCCAAGTGAATCCCTATAAGATGTAGAGGTCATCGGGTAATATGCCGGCGGCATGCTGCCGGAGGTGAACTCGAGAATGACTTCCTGAATCACATCCCCCGAATCGGGATCGGTTACCTGGGCTCTCACATCAATATTCTTCCCCGCCTCCTGCGGGCTTGGAATCACGGAATGAACGATTCTCGGAGACGTCCCCATTCCCGTACCCGCCGTGACGTTCAGCCAATAAGGCTTATCCTGAGCTTTCGGGTTGGAAGAAGTATTCCCCTGAGAATCCCTGGCCATGAATCTGTATCCGAATCCAGGCGGATTCACGGATGGGGCGAAAATAGTCACAATGTATAAGGAACCAGTATCAGGAATTGCAGGGAAGCGCATTGGTGGACCGACGGAAGGATACGCTTCAAGGAACACTTCTCTAATGAAATCGCCGGGGTCAGTGTCAGTCACTTTTGCCGTGAGCCTGACATCAATTCCGGACGGCCGCGCACCGGCCAGAGGAGTATGCAAAATCGTCGGCGGGTTTCCTGCTCCTGCTCCATAAGGCACATCAATCCAGTACGGTGGGTACTGATAGGACGGCAGGACACCCATATTTCCCTTGCTGTCCTTGGCACTTATTCTATAGTTAAATCCCGGGAATGTGACCTCGGGTCCGGGCACAATTCCCGTAAATGAGTCTGACTTTGACGGAGACACAGCGAGCGGGAAGAACATTGGCGGAAAACCCGGTTTCTGCAGTTCAATACCGGCACCCATCACCGTGTCACCGGCGTCAGGGTCAGTGATCCGGGCCGTAAGCACAACGTCCTTTCCAGTCGATTGCGGACCGCTCGGCGGAACATGTACTATGGCCGGCGGGTTTCCTGCTCCTGCTCCACCGCCGGTTCCGACCATTACCCAGTACGACGGGTACTGAAATCCAGGAACAGTCGCTATATTCCCAAAGCTATCCTTTGCATTCACACGATAGCTTAAACCGGGGGGCTGAACCTCTCCCCCTGGGATTGCGCCAATGAATGAATCTGCTCTGGCGGGGGAAGGATTGAGCGTGTAGAAGCTCGGCGGCATTCCCGGCCGGTCAATCTGAACTGATACCTCAACTACTCTGTCGCCAGAGTCTGGGTCTCTTGCAATCACGCTGACACTGATAGGAATACCCTGCGGCATCATTCCAGCCGGCGGAGTGTAGGTTATTGCCGGAGGCTGTCCTGTGGGCTTTCCTGCAACTACGTCAACCCAGTACGGCTTATCCTGCGGTCTCGGACTAGAAGCTTGATTGCTTCCAGAATCCTTTGCAAAGATCCTGTACCCGAAACCCGGCGGGAATAGAGAAGGCCCAGGGATACGGGCAAAGTATGTTGAACCCGTGTCCGGGGTCATCGGGAAGTAGTTCGTGGCGCCGCTTGGCTGATACATCTCCAGGAAAGCTTCTCTGACGAAGTCGCCCGCGTCAGGGTCAGTGATTCTTGCTCTGAGCACAAGGTCAGTAAGCGCAGTCTGTGTTCCAGAGGGAGGCTGATGAACTATAGTAGGCGGATTTCCAGTGCCGCTGCCGACCCCAACGTTGACCCAATATGAAGGATACTGGAACGAAGGTACAGTCGAGTAGTTTCCGTTCATATCTCTTGCGCTGATTCTGTAGGAAAATCCTGGTGTCCTGACTTCAGTTCCAGGTATCTGACCGGTGAAGGAGTCAGGTTTGGCAGCAGTCGAGAACATCGGGAATGAGATTGGCGCCAGGTCAGGCCTTTCAAGGTTAATTCGTACTTCCTGAACTTTGTCGCCAATATCCGGATCAGTGATGGTTGCAGTTAGCATTATCGTAGCACCCTGCGGCTGCGTTCCGCTCGGCGAAGTGTGAACTATCGTGGGAGGACTTCCAACTCCACCTCCGGCGCCGCCTACATCCACCCAGTAAGCTGGATACTGATACAGAGGCATGGAGGCGTGGTTACCGTAGGAATCGACCGCATCAATCCTGTACGAGAACCCTGGCGAGTACACTTCAGGGCCTGGGATTTGACCGTAGAACGAATCTGCTCTTGCAGGTGACACCATGAGAGGGAAGAATTTGTCCGCCATGCCCGGCTGCTGAAGCTTGATACCGACTTGTATCACTCGGTCGCCCGAATCCGGGTCTGCTGCGATTGCCGAGATCTGAACCGGAACACCTGCCGGCTGGGATCCATTCGGCGGAGTATGGGCGATGACCGGCGGACGGCCCTGGCCTTGTGATCCGCCAACGTCCACCCAGTAAGGATCGTATTGGAAGGATGGATTGGCCGAGTTGTTGTTGTATGAATCCCTTGCCGTTATCCTGTATTCAAAGCCGGGAGGACTAATGTCCGGGCCCGGAATCTCGACTTCGAACGTGTCCGCTCCGCCTGCCGAGCGCCACATCTGCAGGTATCTCTCCGGAAACCCCGGCTTTTCGAGCTGGATTCCTGCCCCCATGATGTAATCACCTGCGTCAGGATCGGTGATAACTGCCTTTATCTTTATTGGCATTCCCTGGGGCTTCATGCCGGAGATCACTTGGTGGGTGATCGTGGGAGGACTTCCGACTCCTCCCGCTCCGCCAACGTTGACCCAGTACGGCGCGCTTTGAATAGTCGGCATGTTCCCGGTGTTTCCGTTCATGTCCTGGGCATTTATTCTGTACGAGAAACCTGGAGGCTGAATCTCAGGTCCAGGGATATCAACAATGAAGGAATCCGGGAAACCCGGCTGGCGCCACATCATAAAGTGTCTGGGCGCTGCCGGCGGCATCTCGAATTTCACTTCAGCCATATTCACTATGTCGCCCGGGTCACTATCTGTGATATATGCCCTGATCCGCAAAGGCAGATTAGAGGAAACAGGCCCAGTTACTGCTGTGTGCATGATCGTCGGCGGATTCCCGGTAGCAGCGCCGGTCGTCACATTCACCCAGTATGCTGGATACTGGAACGAAGGCAGCGAAGTCTTGTTCCCCATCACATCGCGGGCAGAGATTCTATAGTTGAATCCCGGAGTTTTTACCTCTGGCCCGGGAATCTGCCCTGCGAACGAATCCGCACCGGCGGTTCGCCACATCAGGAAGACCTTCGGCGCATAACCCGCCTGCTCCATCTCAATCTGAACTTCAACAAGGTCTCCGTCCTCATCGGTCACCACAGTGCCGAGCTGAATGGGGTTATATGCCTGCCGGGACTGGCTGACCGGGCTGTGCCTTACCGCTGGTGCATGCCCGCCGCCGGCTCCGCTCGTTACGTCAACCCAGAAGGCGGGTTCGGTGAATGCAGGATATGAGTTCATGTTGCCCGTGCCGTCCTGGGCTATTATTCTGTAGTTGAATCCTGGGACCTGGACGTCGCTTGCAGGGATAGTCCCGACATAGTTGGGCACACCACCCAACGCCGCGTCCGGCACCATCGTATAGTGCAATGGCGGAAACCCCGGTCTTGCGACATCTATGCCGACCTCTCTGATGTAATCACCAATGTCCGGGTCGGTGACAGATGCCCGGACGGTCAGACCTTGATTTGCAGGGACAGGCCCGACGATCCTGGTGTGAGTTATTATGGGAGGATTCCCCACTCCACTCATGACCTGGACGAAGAATTCCGATGGTCCCATGAATGGATCCGGAAGCTGAGTAAGGTTTCCCGAGACATCCTTTGCCTCAACATGGTACAGAATTCCAGGCGTATTAATGGATGTGCCGGGTATCGTCGTAGAATACAAGCTGCCACCCGAGTTTGCCATTGGAATCCAGATTGGTACCCACATAGCCGCAGCGGGACCATAAAGGAGTCCGACTTCTCTGAGGTCGCCGTCAGGGTCGGTCACCATTGCCTCAACACTGAAGTTCTCACCTGCTCTCAAGCTCGTGGGAGGCGTATGAGTTATGACGGGCACATTACCGCTCCCGCTTCTCACCGGAACAAAGAAGAATCCTTTGGTTCCATAGAGTGAATCTGTCGGGCTGGGGACGTGAACCCTGAGGCGGGTTACATCCTCTGCCTCGATGCAGTAAGCGACGGCAGGAGCTCTGACATATGATGCCGGGATCTGACCGGCGAACTCATCGCCAGTAGTCCTCACCATCTGAACCCAGAATGGGGCAGCTAACTGGTCCGGAAGATAACCGAGGTCAACTCTCATTAGATTGCCGTCCGGATCGGTGACAGTCGCGCGGATCTCAAGCTGAAGACCTGCGGGAGCCGACGGAGACGGAGTGTGAACTATGAATGGCGGTCCGGACGTGCCGCCGCCCTGCCCAACAGAAACCGAATACAGGCCAAGTGCGCCCCACTGTGGATCACCTGGAAGCGGCACGATCATCGTGTGCTGTGCAGCGTCAGTGGCTCTAATAAAATAGTAGAGTATTGTTCCATTGACTTCACCACTCGGTATGTTGACCCTGAATGTATCCCCCTGGGCACGAACCATCGGGAACATAATTGGCTGCTGTCCAGGATCGTGCTTCAGCCCAAGCTCTACGGCACTCAAGTCGAGGTCCGAATCCGTCACGATTGCAAAGATCATGAGTGGTTGGTTTGCGATAGCAGACACTGGAGGAAAATGTATTATCTGAGGAGGCACCCCTGCGCCGCCCTGTGGTGCAAGAAAGAAATCTCTGAAAGCGTGGGGGACACCCGCGTCAATCCTTATGCTGTCGATGAACGCCATATTGAAGCCCGGCTTGGATGCCTCGGCGCGATACATCCCGTAGGGAAGGTCCATGAAGTAATGACCCGTCGAGTCTGCGACGGCTGTCCCTGCCACGGTCATTCCGGGCAAGTTCTTCGCCACGACCTCGGCGCCGGGGAGCGGTCCACCACCGGGGATGTGGACTATTCCTTCTAAGCTCCCGGTCTGAGCATAGGCATCAGACAGGCAGAGCGTCGAGACAAGAAACGAAAGCGCAGCAAAAACAACCAGAGACTTCTTCATGATCAAAACCTCCTCTTTAGTGACCACTCTAACGACACGCTTCTGACGTTTTCACGCCAATCAATTGTCTTGAGGAATATGGATGGAGAGCATGATGGTTGCTCTTAACTTGCTTTCGTCGCCGCTCGGCTTGGACTTTAGTACTAATTTTTGTGTTCATTTCTGGCTGGCTCACTATGGACTTGACAAGACTGTCTTGCGTGGTAGAATTGAGATGCCCTTGTTCGACAGGGCTTTTTTGTTTATGAATTTCCTTGACAGAGGATGTTCGAGCGTATAGTTTTTCGTCCGCTCTTACTCTTTACCAAACCTTACCTGATGAACAAAAAAGAAGCTTATTGCGCAATTGCACTAACGGTTGTTCTTTCCCTTCTGCTTGTGGGCTGCGAGGACAAGAAAGGCCTCAATCCCGCTCCCACGGCTGGCGGCGTCCTCGAGGTCTATGATGTCTCCGATACGCTCCGCAGGACGGCAACGGGCACCGGGGTGAGAGTAATCTCGAGGCGTCCGGCAGTGAATGGAACCTACACGGACATCGAATGGATTGCTATTCCCCATACATACATCAGAATGGACGGGCTGAGCGGGAATGGCGGATCAGCATTCTATCTTACGGCTAAGGCTGCCTACACGTTCAACTACGTCTATTTCTTCTTCCAGTGGGCCGACAATCGCGAGAACAAATACTGGCGGCCTGTGGTGTATGAGGGCCCCGATTGGACGGCGGCAGATAACTGCACAACGAGAGCAGATTCACTGACCAACCCGGTTTTCTGGGCTCGTTCTGACGATGACGAGGACAGATTCGCCCTACTTTTTGACATGGGATCCGCGGTAGGGGAATATGGAACGTTTTGGGGAACCGGGTGTGCATCTTTCTGCCACGGAGCTCAAGCCGGCTTGAAAACCATTTCGGGTAGCCTCGACCTTTGGCAGTGGGAAGCGTCAAGGTCCAATGCCGAATATGTGGATATCTTCAGCGGGGACAACAGGACGCAGACAGGATTCTGTGAAGACGGCTTTGTTGATGCGACAGGTGTTCATCTGGACTCCGGCGATTCCCTCTACACGCCTAACTTCGATCGCACGCTCACGCCCACCTCTGATCCCGCGCTTGGGTATGTTCCATACAGGATTTCGGGAGGCACTAACGGAGGTTTCGCAAAATCGAGATACGTGTTCAAGGATTCGTCAAAGCCGCTCAGGAAGTGCGACATCAAGAACCCGGCAAACGAGGATAACTTGTGGAAGAAGGGGGATCCTTTTCCGAGTTTCTTGATGAGGAAGAAGTTCACCGGTGACAGCGACCCTCAGAATCCCGCATACAACAACAGCAACGTTGACATAATGGCGAAAGGGGTGTGGGTATCTCCATCTCTCGGCAGAGGAAGATGGACACTCGAAATCGTGCGAAAACTCGATACCCTTCATCCTCAGGAGGATGTTGTCTTTGACATTGACAACACAAAGGACTATGTCTTCTCAATCGCAATCATGGATAATTCCGGAAGGATACACAGTGGGTCTCAGCCTCTTACGCTGCACTTCAGGCCTAGGGAGGCGAAGAATCACCAATAGGGATGGCCGGAGGCAAAACCGGATAAGTGAAGAAACGAATTTGGTGGCACAAAGCTAGCCTTGGATCTGTAGTCCTCCTGTCCCTTGCTAGTCCCTCGTTCTCTCAAACTGTTGACTTCTGGCTGAGGGGCACGGGCCTTAGAGCCGAGAGCTTTTCGAGCAACGTCAGGCAGCTCGGAATGGCCGGTCTTTGGGTGGCGGTCAGGGATGAAAACAACGAGCTGAATCTATATGATTTCGGAAAAAATACTGCCTGGCTTCCGTTTGACAAAGAATCCACCTATACGGACGACGACTTCACTAGTTCGTTCCGAAAAGGCCTGAGGCCCGGCTGGGATAAGGACAAACTGTCTTTGTCCCGGACCAGGGGCGTTTTCTACAAGGTCGATTACTCTGCAAAATCTGTGGGGGCAAGTCTCGTTGTCCATAGATTGGGAAAGGAGATAAGTCTCCCGGACGGCACCAAGTCCTCGTTTGACATCATTGCTCCGACAGTTGAGGCTTCACTTGCCAGGGCATTGAATCCCTACGTTACGGTAGCCTTGAAGGCGACCGTCGGCAGGGAGGGAGAGGCAAAGACGTCTCAGGAATTCTACGTGGTGAATCAGACCTCGGCTCTGTACGGTGGTGGGGGAGCCGTGGCAGTAACGGGATTGGGGGGTGTTGCGCTGGGCGCTACCCTTGATTTCGACCGGGCAAAGGTGATTAGCATTTCCAAGGACAACTTCCATGACGACAGCTACGAGTACACTGCGCCTTCAGTCACAGCCTCGATGCAGGGGGCAGTCGAAGCGGGAGAAACAGCCCAGGGAGCGATTGAGCTCACGTACAACTCGAGAACAGGCGATGAGACTGGCAGGATAAACTGGTCTGACGGTTTCCCCCGGAACCCTCTCGCTACGAATCTTTCTATGAAATACGACACCTACTCCGACGAATACAAGTCAAGGGAGCTCAGGACCCGCTGGATGGTGAGGGTCGCTCCTGTCAGCATGAACGTCGGGACCTTTTTCAATGCCTACGAAAGAAAATACTGGAAGACGCCGGAGAGCGGATGGCTAGGAATCGTGCTTGACAGAGACCTTACTCTCGGGACGATTCAGAATAGACATGAGGCGGCCACCGGATTCTCAACCGGAGGGGGCCTGGTTTTTGAGTTTCCCGGAAGGGCCGGCATTATTGGCGGCGAGCTCGAATACTCCAGGGCAGATGCCGAAACAATTCTCACGGCAGGGTCATGGATTGTCAACCAGGATGATCTGGCTCTGAGGTTTGGCCTGGAGGTAAGGGTATCCAACAAACTTCTGCTCCGCGGGGGGGTATGCAGAGAAGGTTTCAGTCCTAACAGAGACGTAGCGACCTATGATCTTACGGTAACTGAGCTGACTGCCGGCGCGGGGGTGAACCCTCGCGGAAGGGATTGGAGCGTGGACTTTGCATGGGGCTCGAAGTGGTGGAAGGGAGAGTCCCTGGACCTGATCGGTGAGGTGAGAAAACTCAGTTACTATTCCCTGTATTGCCGATTCTTGTTTTAGGCGGACACTGTCCGAAGATGCGTGCTGAGATACCGGCGTTGGGGAGGAGTGAGCGAGACCGGAATCCCGGACCGGTGCGTGAGAGATGGGAGAAGTGGAAAGAATCTCTGGTAAATACCTCTTGACAGTTGTCGCGGAAAGCTATATGTTATTCAAGGGAACCCCCGTTCAAGGGGGTTCATTTTACTTGTGGGCACTCTTGGAGCTTGTGTCGGCAAAGGAGTTGAAACCGATATGACAAAAGTTACCACTATTTTAGGCGCGGTCATGGTCCTGTTTCTCGTGTTTCTCCTTCTTATTCCTTCTCAGATTCTTGCACAGGGAGCGAAGAAACCTTCATTCGGCAGAATCGCGGGGAAAGTAATTGATGCCAAGACAGGTGCTCCTCTTGCATTCGGCAGAGTGCAAGTGGCCGGAACGACGCTTGGTGCTTTCTCCGACGAAGACGGCAACTTCGCCATCCAGTTTGTGCCCGTTGGTGTTTACAATGTCCAGGCGAGCATGATTGGATACACTTCTTCTACGAAGACGGCGGTGGCTGTTGATGCAAACAAGACAGCCGTCGTGAACTTTCAACTTGGTGAGACGATTACCATAACGACTGAAGAGATAGTCGTGGAAGGCGTGAGACCTCTCATCCAGAAGGAAAGTTCTTCGACAAGGCATGCAGTCAGTTCTGAAGACATAAAGAATCTTCCTGTTGAATCGTATCAGGAAGCTCTTCGACTTAAAGCCGGTGTTGTTGCTACTGCAGGGGAGCTTCATTTCCGTGGTGGAAGGGGCGGTGAGGTTCTTTACACCGTGGACGGCATACCGGTGCGAGACCCGCTCGTGGGAGGCGGTGTCAGTCTCTCGAATCTTGCTCTCTCCAATGCCGAGGTGCTCTCCGGCGGCCTCGATGCTCAATACGGAAACGCACTTTCAGGCGTCGTTAACCTGGTGACGAAGGAAGGTGGAGACAAGTTCACGGGAGAGGTTCGCTTTCTCACCGACGACTACGGAGCAAGGGACAAGACGTACGACAATTATGACAAGATCAGCATTGGTGTGGGCGGCCCGACCTTTGTTCCAAAGCTGACTTACTTCGTATCTGCCGAAGGAAATTTCCAGGACACTTATCTCAAGACGGCGGAGCGGCG
This sequence comes from Candidatus Eisenbacteria bacterium, assembly GCA_030017955.1. NCBI lineage: Bacteria > Candidatus Eiseniibacteriota > Candidatus Eiseniibacteriota bacterium. The sequence goes on along the minus strand of JASEGR010000046.1, from coordinate 1,870 downwards.
GCCCACATCGACGATCCTGGATTTCATAAAGATTGGCCAGAGACAGAGTAACGAGCTCTTGCTTCAGGGAAAGCTCAGCTACAAGATGGGTGCAAACTACAAGTTGTCTGCCGAGTTCATAAGAAATGACACTGGCTATGACAGCTACAGGCACAGATGGAACAGAGACGGCTGGGTCCAGACAAGATGGGACACGACATCAAGAGGTGAAATCGTTGAGAGATTCGGCGAGTGGTCGTGGTACAAGAAGGACTCAAGCTATGTTTACTACAACCCTGCCGAGCACACCCCAAACGTGAAGGATTTGTTCAATCAGATGAAACTCGTCTGGAACCACACGATAAGCAAAGACACTTACTACAGTGTGCGGGTGAGCAGGCATACGTATGACTATATCCAGTCTGTCCAGGGGAAGGCACCATGGCAGTACCAAGTCCAGTATCCCCAGTACTGGTGGGATTCCATCAATTTCACGACATCGAGATACTATGTCACCCACGGGGACTATCCGAGGTACTACACAAGGAATACCAAGGTGTGGACGGTGAAATCCGACGTGAGTACCAAGTTCAGGGGACACATTATCTCCTCGGGCGCCGAGGGGACATACAATGATATGCGTCTTCTCGGGATAGACTACCCGGTCCAGATAAATGCACAGGGATTGAACGGTGGCTACAGAAGTGACTACCATTACTTCAACCCGGAAGGTTCGGCATACATCCAGGACAGATGGGAGCACGAGGGGATGGTTCTGAACTCAGGATTGAGGTATGACGTTTTCGATGTGGGTAACCAGATTGAGTCCATTTACGTGACGAATAGGGCAAAGACTCAGCTCAGCCCAAGACTCGGCATAGCTTATCCCATATCGGACAGGGATGTCATGAGCTTCCACTACGGCCGGTACTATCAAATCCCGGACAGAAGATATGTTTTTGAGGACAGGGCGAACTATGCCCGGGTATTGGGCAACCCAAATCTTGAACCAGAGACGACTATCTCGTACCAGGCTGCGGTCCAGCATCTCTTCACATCTGTCCTTGCGCTTCAGCTTGCGGTTTACTACAAGGACATTTTCGGACTGATTTCGACGCAGGAGGTAAATGTTGAGGGAAGCCCTGCGCCCGTTCCAATGTATGTGAACAAAGATTATGGTTCCGCAAGAGGGGTCGAGGTCAGCCTCGTAAAGAGGTTCAGCCATAATTTTCAGGGGGAGATTTCCTATACTTACGGCATAGCAACCGGAATAAATTCAGATCCGGAGCAGGAGCGGCAGACAAATTATCTCTATCTTCCTACCGGAGAGCAGCCGCTTGACTGGGATCAGAGACATACACTCTCGTCCAGCGTGTATATCAGCGAACCTAACAAGTGGGGCGTAAGCTTTGTGTGGCAGTACAACAGCGGACTTCCGTTTACCCCAAGATATGTCGGGCAGAGAGAGATTCCGCCGAGCACGACAAACAGTTTGAGGCGGCCCAGCACGACCAGCCTTGACATGCAGGGGGAAAGGTACTATAAGCTCTGGGGGCAAAACCTTACGGTTTTCGCTCAGGGGCTGAATCTCCTGGATGCAAAGAACATTGTTTCTCTGTCACCGGACAACTGGCCGCCCGGATACATGGATACGGCGGACTATCTCATATACTACACGATGACAAGAAGAGCCGGGGGAGCGTACAATTCGGGTGACAACGACGGCGACGGAATTGACGAGTTCGTGCCGGTGAATGATCCCAGAGTGTTCTCCGAGGGTAGATTCTTGAGAATCGGGATTGGACTTTCCTTCTAGTGCACCGTAACATGAATAAGTTGACATTGACATTGCCCCAGAACGGTGCACTGCTCGGGCTTTTAGGGGGTCGGG
>JASEGR010000045.1 GCA_030017955.1 Candidatus Eisenbacteria bacterium | reverse complement strand
TGAGGGGGTCGGCCACGACCCCCTCATACCCCCTGGCAGTGTGCCTCATGAAACGCCCTGCATTTCGTAAAGTCATTTCTGGGACGGCACACTAGCACGTCTCAGCCTGAGTGAGTTTGTCACGACCGAGACCGAGCTGAAGGCCATTGCCAGCGAGGCAATCATAGGATTAAGAACGACTCCGTTAAGTGGGTAGAGCACACCGGCGGCGATTGGAATCCCGGCCAGGTTGTAGATAGACGCCCAGAACAGATTTTGCTTGATCGTATTCATCGTTGCTTTGGAGAGTTTTACAGCAGACGGAACGCCCATGAGGTCATCCGATATGAGTGTTATGTCTGAACTCTCCACTGCAACGTCCGTCCCGGTCCCGATGGCTATTCCGACATCTGCCTGAGCAAGAGCCGGAGCATCGTTTATCCCATCGCCAACCATTGCAACCTTCCTGCCTTGAGCCTGCAGTCTTCGAATCTCCGACGCCTTTTCGTGCGGCAGGACTTCAGAAAGTACGTTCTTGATCCCGATTTTCTCTGCGACGGCCCGTGCAGTCCTCTTCAAGTCTCCGGTAAGCATGATGACTTCGATTCCCATCCTGGCAAGTTCACCTACTGCTTCCCGGGCACGGGGTTTGGGCTCATCCCTGGCGGCAATGATGCCAAGCGGTCTTCCGTTTGAGGAGAGAAACATGACTGTCTTTCCTTCATCGGAGAGGGTCTCCCCCTTCCGCACAAGTCCGCCAAGGAAAACGTTGATCTCGCTCATGTACCTTAGATTTCCCAGATAGACGTCTTTCCCGCCGACTCTTCCTTTTATGCCTTTTCCCGGAACCGCCTGGAACTCTTCTGGAAACAACACCTGTGATCCGTCCGCACCCAACTTTTCTATGATTGCTTCAGCCAGCGGATGCTCAGAGCTTTTTTCAAGCGACGCAGCGATCAGAAGAAGCTCGTTCTCGGAGGTTCCCTTCTCGGGTATGACATCCGTGACCACCGGCTTCCCTCTTGTAAGAGTGCCGGTCTTATCGAAAACGACGACATTGAGCTTCCCAGCAGATTCAAGAATCTCCCCGCCGCGGATGAGCACGCCGTTCTCCGCGCCTTTTCCGGTTCCGACCATGATTGCAGTCGGAGTCGCAAGTCCAAGAGCACACGGGCAGGCAATGATCAGAACAGCAACGAAATTAAGGAGCGCAAAGTTGAAAGGATCGTGGTCAACCGAAACCAGCCTGGGAGCGAGGAAAAACCAGAAGAGGAAGGTGGCAAATGCGATTATCATGACGATGGGAACAAAAACGCCTGCAACCCTGTCGGCAAGTCTCTGGACCGGCGCTTTGGACCCTTGAGCTTCTTCAACGAGTCTGATGATTTGCGAAAGTGCAGTCCCTTTGCCGACCTTCGTCGCTTCGAATCTGAAGCTCCCGGTCTTGTTCAGCGTTCCCCCGATTACTTCATCGCCGATTCCCTTCTCCACCGGGACACTCTCACCGGTAAGCATCGATTCATCGACGAGCGAGTGCCCATTTCTGACGATTCCATCAACCGGGATCTTCTCGCCCGGCCTGACCACGGCAACGTCTCCAACTTGGACATCGTCAATCTCAACCTCAACTTCTCGCCCCTCCTTGAGAATGACTGCTGTTTTGGGAGAAAGCCCGACAAGTTTCCTGATGGCCTCTGAAGTTTTCCCTTTTGCCCGTGCTTCGAGAACTCTCCCGAGAAGAATTAGAATTATTATGACCGCAGCAGTATCGTAGTAGGGCTCTGCGGGAATTCCTGTCCCCGAGAAGAACTTGGGGAAAAATGTCACGGCAACGCTGTAGAGGTAAGCTGCCGAAGTACCGATTGCCACAAGAGCGTTCATATCAACGCTTCTGTGCCTCAGACCTTTGAAAAACCCTACATAGAACTGGGAACCCGCCCAGAACTGAACGGGAGTGGTGAGGAGAAAGAGAAGCAGATGGCGTACTGCCGGATTGACGTCCCTCAGAAGCGGAATCGCGCCTCCAAAGCTTCCCAGAAGAATGAAGACGGTGAGAATACCGCCGAAAGTGAGCTTTCTCATGAGCAGGCTGAGCTCACGCGTTCTTTCTTCGAGCTCTCTGTCCTTGAGCTCTTCAGCTCCGCTTGTGAGAATCGGCTCGTAGCCGCTGTCTCGAATCACCTGCGCCAGTTCCTGGGGGGAGACAACCCCCGGAACAAACTCGATAATTGTCTCCTCTATGGCAAGATTTGCGGTCGCTTCTAGAACCCCATCCTTCTTACGCAGGGATTTCTCGAGCCTCTCGACGCATGAAGCGCAGTGCATTCCTTTGACCGGAATCGCGATTTTTTCAGATCCCAATTCATATCCGGCTCGTTCAACGGCCTTCCCAATCTCGGCGATTGATGCTTTGCTTTCTTCAAAACTTACAGTCACGTTTTCTCTCAGGAGATTTGCGGAGACCTCGAAGACACCCGCGAGTTTCCTTATGGCACCTTCAACCCTCGCGATGCAAGCAGCACAATGCATGCCTCTTACGGGGAGATCGACTTTCCTTACCTTGCCCGGCATGGCCACTGCATTCTCCTTTCGTTTGAGCATCTAGTGTGCCGTCCCAGAAATAACTTGACGAAATGCAGGGCCTTTCATAAGGCACACTGGAAAGCGGCTTGAGGATACATCAGTTCCTCGAGGCGGTAAAGAATCAAGGGGGTTCCGACGAAACCCTCTCCCCCACGGGGAGAGGGCAGGGGTGAGGGGCAGTGCTCGATGGTTCCCCTGAATCCTCTCCCCTGTGGGGAGAGGGGGCCTCCGCATGAGATGAAGACATGTTGCACGTGCCCGACGCACTAATTGCGGCAGATGTTTGACACGGTTGTTCCCAAGAGCAGATAATCGGCACACTGGCCAACTCGCTCGGCAGGATTAACAGAAAAACCAGCAGGAGACGCGAATGTCTGTTCTCAAAAAGGACACACGACTCAAATTCCCACATCTTCTCTTGATTGATGCGTCTGCCGGCTCAGGAAAAACGCATACGCTGGCGCAGAGGTTTGTGCAGTTTCTCCTGTCCGGCAATGTCCCCCACAATGAACTCTCCAATATCCTGGCAATAACTTTCACCAATAACGCAGCTAGAGAGATGAAGGAGAGAATAATCCACTGGCTGAAGCTTCTTGCCCTGAACAGCGATTGTGAAGAGAGGGAGCAGATGTGCGAAATTCTTGAGATGAGCCCGGAAGAGATTTCCCGCAGAGCCGGGCTCGCAATCGAGAAAGTTCTGGACGGATATTCCGACTTCCATGTCCAAACGATTGACAGTTTCATGAACAGGATCCTCAGAGCTTCGGCGTGGGAGCTCGGATTGCCGCCCGAGGTCCAGGTGACTCTTTCGCAGGACATGCTCATCGAAATGGCTCTCGAGCTCATGTTCAGAGAGGTGGCGGAAGGGAAGGAAGAAGTAAGTGAAGTGACGAAGAGGATGGAAGTGTTTCTCGATCTTCTCAATGAAGGCTACTCGAAAAGCTACAGATGGAACCCGTGGTTTGACATGAGAAAGAAGTTTACTGGCCTGCTGGAAGAAGAATTGAGAAACATGGGCGATGTGGTATTTGATGACCAGTGGGAGAAGGTTAACGGATATTTTGAGCAGATAAGAACAGTGTTTGAGATGATCGGGAAGCACATTGAGACTTTTCCGCCGCACAAGAGGAATTACGCGAGCTTCGCAGAAGGACTGGCTCACAAGAATCATGTGTACCTAATAGCCAGGCCCTACTCGGGAGATCCTCCGACATCAGGCAAGAAAGCGAATCCGGAGTTGTATGACAGATTGAAAGCGGAATGGAACAGACTTGCGGAGATCATACCCGGCTATTTGGAGAGTCTGTCCGTATCCAAGTACTCCCATTACGGACCTGTGTATGAGAGTTTCGGGAAGCATCTCGGGGACGTGAAGAAGGAGCTGGGCACAATTCACATCGGGGACATCAACAGGGAGCTGAACAACTTCATCAACAGGGGAGGTCTCGAGGTAGTCCCGGAAGTGTACTACTCGCTGGGTGATACATTGTGCCACTTCCTCATGGATGAGTTCCAGGATACTGCCCCGGTGCAGTGGGGAAATATCCGGCCGCTTGTGGAGGAATCGCTTTCGAAGGGTGGGACCTTTTTCGCAGTCGGAGATCTCAAGCAGGCGATATTCCTGTTCAGGGATGCAGACTACAAGATAATGCTGGCGATGATGCAGGGCATAAGGTCAGGAAGTCCGGAAGGGGACCCGCTGGTCCAAATCGTCTGGCCGAACGCGTCAGTTGAACCGCTGGAGACGAACTACCGCAGCGGCGGGATCATCCTCGAGTACGTGAACGAGGTTTTCAAGAAGAGACTGGCATCGATACCTGAGATTCTTGGCGAAGACAGAACCGGGCTTACGACATATGAGCAGATCCCCAAAGAGAAGAAGGTGAATTTTGGGCGCGTACAGGTGAGGATATTGGGACCGAAAGACAAGGACGACGAGGACGCACCGGAGGAACCCGAGAAGGCGGTACTCAAGGAGATAGTCGAAGACGTACTGAAGAGGTACACATTCGGCGACATCGCGGTACTGACGCAGAAGAATGATGACGTTGAGAGGATCGTGTCGTGGCTCAACGAATGGAACTATCCTTCTGCGTCATACAGCTCCCTTGATGTGAAGAAGAGAAAAGTAGTCATGGAACTTCTTTCCCTCCTCAAGTTCCTGGATTCCCCGGTGGATGATTTGTCGTTTGCAGTCTTCATATGTGGCAACGTGTTCCTCCCAGCTGCAAAACGCGAAGGCGTTACCCGCGATGAAATCTCGGCCTTCATCATGAGAAACCGGCAAACAGGCAATGACTACCTCTACAAGGGATTCATGGCGGATGCACAACTTGGAAAACTGTGGGGCGTTTTCTTCGAGGAGCCCTTCAACAATGTTGAATTCTATCCAATATATGATCTGGTTTCCCTGATTTTCAGGAAGTTCTCAATCTTTGAAAACTTTCCGCAGGAAACAAGTTCGCTTGTCAGATTCCTGGAATCGGTGATTGAGATGGAGAAGGCGGGAAAGAACAGCATAAGAGATTTCATTGAGACCGTTTCCGAGCGGCGCGGTTGGGACGAAGGTTCCATGGAGATGGCGCTGCCGGCTTTCATCAATTCGATACGGGTCATGACATTTCACAAGGCAAAAGGCCTCGGCTTCCCGGTTGTGATCAACATTCTGCGTGAGTGGAGAGGAGGCCGAGGTGCCGGATTCTTCTTTGACAAGCGCGGGAGCAAACTGATCACGCACTACATTGTGAAGGATTTCTGTGGAAAAGGATCGGACCATATCGACTCTCTCTTCGAGTCGAAACGAGAAGATGACAATATACAGAAACTGAACATGCTGTATGTCTGCAATACCAGGGCAGGGGATGAACTGTACTGCATAGTTGCCCCCAAGAAAGTCGAGAAATGCCTCGAACTTTTCGAAGAAGTTGAAGCCGGGAAACCGGCTGGAGGCAGAGAAGGACGAAAACCAGAGCCGGCTCCTGCGGAAGTGAGACTCCCATTGGTCGTGAAGAAGGAGTTCGGTCCTGGCTGGGACGCTGAACCATGGACCGAGAAGAGGTTTGCTGAGGCGCGGCACGGGGAATTCCTGCACGCCGTGCTTTCGGGAATAGAATTCATTGACCGCGATATCGAGAAGCAAATCCAGAGGTTGGTGAAGGACGCAATTTCATCCGGGATGGAGTGCGATGATCCTGAAAATGCCGCGCGCGTCATCTCGAATTTCGTGAACTCAGATGCGGTGAAGCCCTGGTTTGAGAGACTCCCTGGGCGGCGTGTGCACAGGGAGGTTGAATATGTAGATGAGGAAGGCAACGTACAGAGATTGGACAGACTTCTGGTTGATGCGGGGCAAGTCACCGCAATTGATTTCAAGTCGGGCACCGGCGACAAAGAGATTCAGAGCCATAGTGAACAGGTGCGTAGATATGTAGAAATGATCCGGCAGATCTATCCTGGGAGAAACGTTACCGGTTACCTTGCCTATGTAGATAGCGGAATGGCAAAGGAGATAATGTGAACAAACTTCTTGCGCCGGATACTGACCTGGTCAGATTTATTGCGGATATTCTCCTCGAAAACGGAGCGGCCCCTGGAGTTGAGAAGCTTCGGGCTCCTTCCAACGGAGAATCGACCGTAGGACCTCAAGGGGGCGGTGGAACTCGTGGAAGGGGTTCAGCTCTTAATTGGGAGCATCTTGCAGAGAATATCGTAGTCTTTCCAGGCAAGAGACCTTCTCATTTCCTGAGGAAATACATTGCGGACATCATCAAGGTGTCTTTCCGGCCGCCGGCCATTTTCTCCATGGACAGGTTCATCGATTTTGCCTACGAAAGACTCTTCGCACCTCCCGACAGGAAGATAGAGTCAATGGATGCGGCCAACATCCTCTATACGATTCCTGGGGTGGCGTCCAAGTATGGAAATGGAGGTCCCTGGGATCTGCCGCTTGACAAATTTCTCCCCTGGGCGACGAAGATCTTCTCTGATTTTGAAGAGATGCACATTGAAAAAGTAAGCCCGTCCAGCCTTCAGAAAATTGAGGCGATTGCTCAGGAAAGACTGCCCGAGGGAATCCAAAAGCGGCTTGTGTACTTGTCGAGGATATACTCAGCTTTCTACGATTACCTTAGAAGCAGCGGTTTCTCTACAAGATCAACAAGGTACAGGAGCATTGCTGAGAAAATTTCAGAGCTTGATACCGCCGAATACAAATCAATACTCTTCGCAGGCTTTTTTGTCTTCACCAGGTCGGAGCAAGATATCCTGAGAGAACTGAAGAAAAGGAAGAACGTTGGGTTCATCTTCCAGAATGGACACGGGATTGATGAAACCATAAGAGACCTCGGGATAGAGATTGAAAGAGAAGAAGCTCGCGTGCACAAACCCAAGGTCTATTTCCACCGCTGCGTCGACACTCATTCAGAGGTTTTCGCTCTTAGTGACACCCTGGGCGCGAGAGACGAATTCAGTGAAAAAGATGTGATTGTTGCCCCCTTGCCCGAAACCGTATTTCCCGTCGTCGAGCATGCACTCCCAAACCTTGAGACCGAATACAACATCTCCATGGGGTACCCCTTGTCCCGCACGCCGATTTTCGCACTCATCCAGGCATTAGGCAAGGCGCTCGAGACGAGGACCCCGGACGGCAGGTACTTTGTCCCCAGTTACCTCAGTCTCGTGCTTCATCCGTACATCAAGAACATCCGCTTTGACGGGGCGAGCTATCCGACCAGAATCGTATTCCATTCAATTGAGGAATACCTTGGCAAGAAAAATATGAGATTCATAAAACTTGAAGAGGTCGAAAGGGGCACACAGGTTATTCGCGACTGCGTGGTCAAACTTGTGAAATCCGGCCTGTCTGGTGTGTCGGAGGAAAAAACGGCCGAACATATCGAGAGAATTCACACGATATTCTTCAGATCGTTTGACGCAATTGAGAACATCGGGGATTTCTGCGAAAAAGTTCTCGCCTGCGTATCTTTTGTGTCCGAGAACAGCTCGGCAAACAGGCACCCCTACTCGGCACAATTCCTGAGAATAATGATCGAAGGACTCCACGAGCTCAAACTGTCTGGTATAGCCGGCGAAAAGATGGACAATGTCCTGGGTTATTTCAAGCTTCTCTCCGTGCACATTGGATCATTGAAATACCCATTTGAGGGCACACCAGTAGAGGGGCTGCAGGTACTCGGTCTCCTTGAGACACGCAATCTGAAGTTTGACACAGTGTACTTCCTTGATGCCAACGAGGGCGTCATTCCAGATACGAGAAAAGAGGACACGATACTGCCATACGCACTCAGGCGAAATCTCGGGTTGCCAACCCACGAGGAGAGGGAAAGGATATCGCGTTACTATTTTGATTTGCTCACCTCTGCGGCAGAAGAAGTCCACATCTTCTACATCGAGGCTGCAGAGAAGGAGAAGAGCAGGTTTGTGGAGAGACTTGCATGGGAGGAACAGAAGGTGGCGGGGACAGTTGCAGATGTTCCGGACCTGAAAGACATCTTCTTCGGGGTCGATTTCAGCCAGACCGATCCTGCACCCGTCAAGAAGACCGCTGAGATGCTCAACGTCATCCGCGGCCTTAGGTTCTCGGCGAGCAGTCTGGATACGTACCTCTACTGCCCTCTGCAGTTCTACTATGAACGCATTCTCCGGCTGGGCGAGAAGGATAAGATCAGCGGAGAGGTGGAGCCAAAGGAAGTCGGAAGCAGGGTCCACGAGGTCTTGAGCAGGTTCTTCTCGAAGAGGACCGCGAGACCGCTTGTGATTAGACCGGACGATGAAGAAGAAATGAAGAATCTGGTGGATGAAGTCTGGAATGATAGTTACGGCACCGGGGCCAACGAAGGACTTCTCTATCTGATAAAACTGCAAGTCAAGAGACGAGTAAAGGATGTACTGGAATTCCATTCGCAGAGATACAAGAAGACAGTCATCATTGAATGTGAGGATCGGGGAAGAGATAGCGTGCGGGGCAAGCATCGGGGAGTGATTGAGATTCCGGGTGCGGGCGATGTCAAAGTTCTGGGATGGTTTGACAGGGTGGATAAGAGAGGAGATGAAATCGTCATTGTTGACTACAAGACGGGAAAGGATGCCAGGATTCCCAAGTCTGCAAAATTCACCGGCTCTCCGCGCGAGAAGTGGACGAAGACACTTGTATCGGTCCAGCTCCCCTTCTATGTCCTCCTGTACTTCATTAATAACCCCAACTTCCCACTGCATCGTGTGAACAGTTCCCAGATTCTCCTCGGAGGAAACCCGATAGATGAGAAGCTCCTCTTTGATGAGGAAACTGAGGGTGAGGCCAGAAAAGAGATCTTTCAGATCTACAGGGAAGCCATCCTCAGGCTTGTTGGTGAGATACTTGATCCCGGAACCGATTTCATTCCGACATCGGACCCGCAGAAAGTGTGTCCCGACTGCGCCTACACGGTTCTCTGCGGAACGCAGTGGATTACCAGGGGCGATTGGTGAGGTTGCTCGCGCACCTCGAGCCGGCGTTGGTAAGGAGTGCCGTGTGGTAGGTGGGCCTGGAGATGTCCTTGAACCGACTTTCTGAAAATCTCTGGACTCCCTTCTTGGACGAGGAAGCGATCCGAAAGGGACGAATTTGCGCTGTCTGAGGGCGAAGCCCGAGTTCGCAAATTCGAGCGAGCGAGTCCAAGAAGGATCGACATTTTCGGCAGGAGGGAAAGGGCATCTCAACGGGAAACGGGTAGCCGCGGCGTGGAACCACTTGACGAAATCTGGCAGGGTTGATAGCATTTCCTCCGTTATTTCTTTTCTCGTGCATTCGCAGGGCAGTTTTCCACAAAAGGAGGCAGTATGATTTTGAGAAGATGTATGACGGTGTTGATTTCCGCCTGTGTCCTTGCGCTCGTATCAAGTGTCCCGCCAATTTATGGGGCGGCGAAGAAGACGGCGACCAAGAAGGCCACAACCAAGCCGACTGCTCCAGATACCACCGCCGGCAAGGAACAAGTCGCTGTCCTGGAGACCAATATTGGCAGGATCGTTTTCAAGTTCTTCCCCAAGGAAGCTCCTGTCACGGTGAAGAGCTTCGAGAAGCTCGCAAAGAGCGGCTTTTATGATGGGTGCACATTCCACAGGGTCATCCCGGGATTTATGATTCAGGGAGGGGACCCGAATTCGAAAGATGACGACAGATCGAATGATGGTATGGGTGGACCGGGCTATACCGTCAAAGCTGAATTCAACTGGCACAAGCACACGAGGGGCGCCGTTTCCATGGCGAGGTCACAAGACCCAAACAGCGCCGGCAGCCAGTTCTTCATCGTCCAGAAGGATGCCTCGCATCTTGACAATCAATACACGATTTTCGGCGACGTGATTGAAGGGCTAGACATCGTTGACAAGATTGCCAACTTGAAGCGGGATGCAAGGGACAATCCCATCGAGAGGGTCGTGATGCAGAAGGTCTATGTTGAATGGAGGCCGAAGAAGTAAGGCGCCGCAAGAATACCAGCAGTCATCAGGTTTGGGGGGGAAGCGGAATACGGAAACCAGCTTCCCTCTTTTTTCCCTCTGTCATTCACCCGAAGATGGTGTGCGATATCGTTCCTTCCGGATCCGCTGCTTCGAATATGACGGCGTGAAGTTTTGAGGCAAAGCTTTGGCCTGGATTTACGCACAGTGTCCCTGCCAGTTTTTCTTTGTACCTCTTCGAGACATAAGGGGATTCATGTATGTGACCATGCAGGGAGAGTCTGGGCGAATGCTTTTCCAGGAATTCTCTTATGGACTGGGAGCCGACATGGGACTCCGGGCTGATCAGATCAAGCAGGGTCCCGTAAGGCGGAGAATGAGAAACAAAAATGAAATCATGCGGCTCAATTTCTCCTGAAATCTTGAGAAGGTCAGTCTCCAACTTTTCGTGCTTTCTTTCTTCGAGCGAAATCTCCTCGATCCCGTCTTCGGTGCTTCTCAGGCCAAAGAAATTCTCCTGACCAGTAAGCTTCTTGTCCCACTTCTCCCAATCTTTCAAGCGGAAAGGTGTGATCGGGACAAACGGATATCCTATGAGCAGTGTGCCGTCTGCCAGCACGTTCCCCTTTGCCTCGAGCAGCCGAAAGGATCTTCCTGCGTTTGACCGTAGAACATCCATGTTAACTCTCCAGTCGTCGTTTCCCATCATCAGGAAGACTTCAATGCCAGGAGCTGCCGCGGAGAATGCGTCAAGTCTCGGAACCAGAAAATCTGTCAGAAACTTCCTCTGTTTGAGAATCCCGTCAAGACCGTAGCCGTGGGGAGTAAGATCTCCGCCGATAATGATGGTCCGGGCGCCAGGGTTCTCTGCGAGAGAAAACAGCTCTTCATAGTGTTCCCTCTTGCCGTGAAGGTCAGCCGTGAAGATTATCTTGTCCGGCATAATGATCTTCTAGCTCGGCCAGTCGTTCACTTCGCTCGTTCCCATGAGGGACCAATCACGGTGTAGTATGTGAATACGGTCGCCAGGAGCAAGAGAGAGATTGCCACAACAGGAAGATAGGCAAGTCCCGAGCCGTCGGCGACAATGCCGCCAAGCAGCGCACCGGCTGCGACCGAGAATGAGAATGTCCCGTTCAGGATGCCCATTCCTCCCGTGCGTCTTCCTGTCCCGGAAAGTTCGGCGACGAGAGACGTGTTTGCCACGTTAATGAATGGGTACACCGGCAGCGTGTAATAGATGGACAGTAGGAGTGGATTGGTCGTGGAGCCCATGAGCGTGTACGAGAGAAGATATAGAACTACAGAGAGAAAGAGTGTTTTTCTCCCGCCTATCGAGTCGGCAAGTCTCCCGGCAATTGAGTAGAATATCATGCCGAAGATTGTTGACCCGCCGAGAGCAAACCAGAGAAGGTTCTGAGGGCCCCGGATGTATTCCGTGAAGTACATGGAATAGAGAGAAAAGAAAGCAAAGTTTCCAATCTGCGCAAGAAAGGTAACGACGCAGACCACAAGGATTTTTCTTGAGTTGTAAAGTACGGTCAAGTCCTCTCTTATTGACGACACAAGACCTGAATTGTGGGTCTTCTCTCGCGGGACGACTATGTCATCGAGGAAAAATGCGACCGCTGCCGCTGCGAAGACAGCAAGCCCGGCTCCGCCGAAGAGTATCCAACGTATGTGAGATGCCGCGTCAATCCGGTATAGCTTCCAGCAAGCGATGCTCGCGAGAAGCCAGCCGAAACTCTGGAAGGAGAAAAGATCGCCAATTGCTTTCCCTTTCTCGGATTCTCTCGAGAGAGTTATGTAGGATTGAGAAGTGGGCCTCAGTGCTCCATAGATCAGCGGAGTAAGAGCCACCACGATGATGACGGATTGGGAGTCGTTAACCAGACCAAGAAGCGTGAGGCAGATGGTGTACCCGATGAGGCCTACAATGAGGAATGGCTTAAGCCGTCTCTTCAGGTCTGAAAGACCTCCCCAGAAATTGTTGGCAAGAAAAGCAGAGATTGCAGGTATGGCAACAGAGCTGGCGATAACAATAAATCGTTTCTCTCCGAAAGCACTTCTCATGTTCAGAGGAATAAGGAACATGATAAGCGACATCGCCACCCCTTCGGTTAAAGACGAAAGATACAGAAGTGAATGCGGACGTGTCATAGAGGGAAATCATAAGAACCAACAGCAAGGAATGTCAACAACCTAGGCAGCAACAAGAAATACCCTCTCCCATACGAAAAAACACCCTGTCCCTTTCGGGGAGAGGGCAAGGGGTGAGGGGATTGATCAAGATTGAGCTTTTACCAGGCAACTACCGGTAGAAGGATTTCAGCCTCCCCCATGTCTTGCTCTCGGACTGACTCATGCCGGCTGCTTCGTCGCCTCACCACACCCAATCCTTGCATAGTAGTTCCGCCTGTTCCAGCACGGTTTGGGTCGCCTTTTCTTGTTTATCAGGTGGATAACCGTGTTTGCGGAGAACCCGCTTGACCATGGTTCGAAGTTTCGCTCGCGCTGACCTTGATGAGAACGGTCACCTTCTGCACCTCGTACCTCTTTGAATTGTTCTTCAATGAAACGCCGGATGTCTTCCTTGCCCGGGAGTTCAAGTTGGAAATTGGAGAGAACTCAGTTTCCGAATCTGACAGAAAAGGCGGTTTGCTTCACTTCCCATTGCCCGCCTCTCCTCTTCCCGCAACATCCAGGATGGAATTGCATCGGGGGCAGCGAAAATGCGTCGAATCAATTTCTTTGAAGCGCAACCCCGTATCTGTAAAGGGCCCGTCGGTCGACTCAATAGTGATCAAACGTCCGCCGCAGGCAACGTCCTCAGCCAGACCGCATCGAGTGCATTGAAGCAAATCTCGATCATTGGTGAAAATACCCAACTCTTTCGCTTTTTGAACGACGCCATGAAACTGCGCGATGAGGTTTGAGATATCGTCCGCAAGGCTGTTTACAGTTCGACGTTCTTGACGTTTCGTCTTACCTGCCATGGGAGTGCTCTCGAGTCCCGGGAGAAAGATCTCTGAGCCATTTTTGGAGCTCGATGTGCCCGAGAAGGTATGTGAAGACAAAGGCGGGGATTTGAAAAATCTTTCCCTTCCCCGTCGGCCCGTAGTCGGTCGTGTTCTTCGTGATGAGGAAGGCCCATTCCGGCGCCCTCTCTCTCCTGGCAAGCTCGACCAGTCCTTCTTTCTCTCCCAGCTCAGGGTTTTGCCGGTACTTTACTTCGCAAGCGAGGCAGCGTCCGTCTGGAAACATGGCGAGGAAATCCACTTCTTTTTCTCCCCGCGGACTTCGCCAATAGCCAAACCGTGGTCGCTCAGGATAATAGAAAGCATAGAGATGCTTGAACACACACGCCTCGATTTGCTGCCCCAGCTCAGCGTCGCTGCTGAAGAGCCCCTCACCGCGAAGAATTACCGCATTGCGCAGAGATGGGTCTGCCACGTATATCTTCTGTCTTGGCTTGAGCGATTTCTTGCCCTCCAGCTTGAATGGGTCAAGTCTATAGATCAGATGGGCAGCTTCCAGCCGCTGAAGATGATTTTCCACAGTCACTGCGGAGACGTTTTTCATCTCTTTGGCCAATGTGCTCTTTTCAACGATGCCGCCTGAATTAAAACAGAGGTACACAAAAATCTGGTCCAACTGCCCAAGATTCCTCGCGCCATAGAGATGTGCCATGTCCCTTTTCAGAGCTTTGTCGACGACATCCTCTCTCAGAAGCCTCTGTGTCATTCCCAACGACACATCCTCCGAGACAAAAGCAGGAAATCCTCCCTGTAGAAGGTACCGATTGAATTCGCGTTGAAGCGGAAGGCACGCAGAGAGTATTAGCTCTCTCTTCTTGGGTTCCATGCGGACGAGGGAATCCAGCACAAGATCCAAAGGAAGAGCAGGCGGTGTCAATCCCCGCAGTTGAACATATTCATAAAACGAAAGCGTGGGCACGTGCACGGATGTCCATCTTCCCAGTCCTGACTCCTCGTACTTCGTGTCTCTGAGAAGTATTGCTGCTGAGCCTGTAGCCACGATTCGTGTCCGGGGACGTTCTCGTGCTATCGCCATCAGCGAACGGCTCCATCCGGTCGTGTAGTGAATCTCGTCCAGAAGGATCAACGTTCCTTCGTCAATTGCCTCGACGTTTCTTTCATAAAGCCCGAGGATCTCCGAAAGCGTTGCCTGGGTCAGGGTCAAGTCTTCAAAGGTCACGTAGAGTACTTTTCTTGGCGGATGACCCTCTGCGATGGCGTCCTGTGCCAGTTGGTGAAGGAGCACTGTCTTCCCGACACGCCGTGCACCGGATAAAACGACGGCTCGCTTGAGTTCGGGGTGACGCAGGAAGGTCTGGATTTCGTGAAACGCCAGTCGCCGGAACGGTGGCGCCAAGTCTTCCATTACCTTGCTGGTTTGCCACCAGTGATTTTGCCGCCGCAGAACGTCAAGGATTTGAGATTCGGAGATTAACATGTACGCTCCATACTATAGTTTTTCGACTCGTAAGTATATATCATACGATATTCTTTGTCAACCAACTCGATCTTGCCTGGCAAGCACTCGATCTTTAGGGAGAATCACTACCCCATGCAGCGGCATCAGTTAACCAGATCCTCGTCATCACGGAACTCCTCCTCGCAGGGGGGATATTGAATAGGGGCTGTCCCGATGCTTTCCAGTATCACGGGCCTCAAGTCCCGTTTCTCGGCATACTTGATTTCCTTCAGCTCTACGACAAAGCGCCATCCGTCCCCATAGTCATAGAGGAACAGCATCTTCTCTCCGACGTTCTTGAATGCCTGGCATATCTTCGTCTTCTTGACTCCCTTCGTTGTCGGGCGCAGAGGCTCTTCCCCGATATCAGGAAAGAGTTCGTATGACTTCTTCGAATCGTGGTATTTCTGAAAGTTATCGTAAAACCCAAAGCAGTGATCAAAGAAAAAGCCAAAAGCTCGCGTGATGACTTTGGCAAAGTTGTAGAGACTCTGTGTGTCAGCTATCTGAATTCTGCGCAGGATTTTCTCTTCCATTGGGCGGGCACGACCGGACTCGATCCAGACATC
Organism: Candidatus Eisenbacteria bacterium; assembly: GCA_030017955.1. Lineage (NCBI taxonomy): Bacteria > Candidatus Eiseniibacteriota > Candidatus Eiseniibacteriota bacterium. The sequence continues at coordinate 9,814 of JASEGR010000045.1, read as the reverse complement.
AAAAACATAGTATCTGAGATCCGTTGCCAACGCCGGAAGCAGACTGTTCAGTAAATCTACTTCATTCTTGGTGTCGGGAGGGATCAGCAAGCCTTCGACCTTGTCTTGCAACTTGTACCACTTTCGCTGTTTGTATTCAGATTCCTCGTGGTTCGCGCAGTGGGCAATGTATCCGGCTAAATCATCGAGCTCCCGATATGAGAATTCGATTCGATATTTGTCTGCTTCTTTCACCGCCCTCTTCAGGTTACGTTCGGCGCTCGCGCCAAAGAGGCACGATTCTTCAATCAATTTGAACTCGTTCCTGTCAATCAAGAACGAAATCTTCTTAGTTTTCCCGGTCATGGACAACTCCCCATCCTACCGCGGCTGGCGACCTCCGCAGGTCGCAGGCTGGCAGATAAAGCATATCTCACTCTCCAAAGCCCAACTTCTTCAGGTTGTCCCAGATTGCTGCGTCGAGTTTTGTAGCTTCCCGCTTCTGTTCTCTGAGTGTCGCGGTGAGCCGCTTCATCTTATCTTCGAATGGTTCGTCATCCTCCTGGGCGGCCTCTGCACCGACGTAGCGCCCCGGCGTGAGCACATGGCTGTGCTTGCGGATCTCTTCCAGCGTGGCGCTCTTGCAGAAGCCGGGAATGTCCCTGTATCCACCCTCACCGCTACCCTCTCCCCCTGAGGGAGAGGGAGAACGACGTCCACGCCAGGCATGGTAGGTGCCTGCGATGTTAGTGATGTTCTCCTTGGTCAATTCGCCGTGAGTGCGGTCAATCATCGTGCCCAACTTGCGGGTATCGATGAAGAGTACCCGCCCACGTCTGTCGCGAAACCCCTCACCCCCACCCTTTCCCCGCAAGCGAGGCGAGGTAGACTTCCCTGACTTATCGCGGGCGATGAACCACAGACAGGCCGGGATCTGAGTGTTGTAGAAAAGCTGTCCGGGCAGGGCGATCATGCAGTCCACAAGGTCGGCTTCGATTACGGCTTTGCGGATTTCGCCTTCGCCGGATTGGCTGGAGGACATGCTCCCGTTGGCGAGCACGAATCCGGCAAGACCTGTTGGGCTCAAGTGGTGGATGAAGTGTTGCACCCAAGCGAAATTGGCATTGCCCGTGGGCGGGACGCCGAACTTCCAGCGTTTGTCTTCGCGCAGGCGCTCGCCGCCCCAGTTGCTATCGTTGAAGAATGGGTTTGCCAGAACGTAATCGGCCTTGAGGTCCGGGTGCAGGTCGCGGTGGAAGCTGTCGCCGTGCTCCGGGCCGAGGTTTGCGTCAATGCCCCGGATGGCAAGGTTCATCTTGGCCAGCCGCCACGTGGTGGAATTCGACTCCTGGCCGTAGATGCTGATGTCCCCCACCCTGCCGCCGTGTTCCTTGATGAACTTTTCGCTCTGGACAAACATCCCACCGGAGCCGCAGCACGGGTCATAGACGCGTCCCTTGTAAGGCGTGAGCATCTCGACCAACACACCGACAACGCATCGTGGCGTGTAAAACTGGCCGCCTTTCTTGCCCTCGGCGCTTGCAAACTGTCCAAGGAAGTATTCGTAGACGCGACCGAGGATATCCTTTGAGCGGTTCTCGGCGTCGCCGAGGCCTATGGTGCCGACGAGGTCGATGAGCTCGCCGAGGCGCTGCTTGTCGAGGGCGGGACGGGCGTAGTCTCTTGGAAGTACCCCCCTAAGATTTTTGTTATCGCGCTCGATGGCGACCATCGCATCATCAATGAGCTTACCGATTGCGGGTTGCTTGGCGTTGGCCTGGAGATACGACCAGCGGGCTTCCTTTGGCACCCAAAAGATGGTGAAAGCACGGTACTCATCCGGGTCTTCTGGATTGGCCCCGAGCTTCTTTTCACTGACGAGCTTGCTGCGGTGTTCCTCGAATGCGTCTGAAATGTACTTCAGAAAGATGAGTCCGAGAACAACATGCTTATACTCGGCAGCGTCCATGTTGCTGCGCAGTTTGTCTGCAGCCTGCCAGAGTCTTTCCTCAAACCCGAGATTGGCCCCGTTGTTCTTTCTGAAAAGACCTGTTCGACTCTTGGTCATCGACCTTATCGCTTACCTTTCCCGAACGACAAGCATCAGTCTGTGCTTTGCCTCATCCGTAGTGATTGAAACGTTCCCAAGCGGTTCACTGGCATACTCGTTTGTAGCTAGATCAAAAAGACGAACATAATGAGGAGTACACTCTTCGACCCTACACTCATGAGAGGCACGGTACTTTTCGCTAAGCGGTTTTGTAGAACCCAGCTTTTTGCCCCTGGTAACTACCGTTACTGTTCTGCCTTTCCACCTCAGAATCTCCTCCTGTGGTGTGCTCGAACGCCCGTCGGGGATTGGTCTAGCGGACACTTGCTCGTTGAACAGGAGCACATCAAGTTCATGGATCGTCATAAAAGCGTCTGTGATCAATCTGTGCCTGTCGGTTGGGGAGGCTGGTCCGAGAAAAGTTGCCACCCAGGCGGGGCCATTCGACTCGCGCGTGGAAAATGCGGTGTGAATCCTTGCGATGGCCTCTTTGACGAGTGGTTCAGAAAGACAGGGTCTCAGGGCGGTCGCCACGTCTCGCGGACCTTGTTTGTAATGAGCGACCACTGCATAAATATCGTAGGCATCCTTCTCTCGATAGCGTTCCCCGAGAACAATTCCTTTCATGGTGAGACAACCAACAACATCGGCAATCGTTATGGGTACGGTGATTTCGCCTCCTCCAGGCAGAGTGCCCGACAGGTCAAAGGTTGTCATGTGTTGAAATGCCGTTTCGCATCCTCTCGTCTTGCGTGCCAGAAGGCCATCTTGAACTGGAAGGTGACGATGCTCACCTGGTCTTGGGTCATCCCAGTGCGTCAGGAAATCAACTCTGATTGTGTACGACTTTCTATCAATCGGAGAAACAATTGTCCGGTCAAAGCTGTTCGGAATTCGATCTCCAAGTCGATCAGGTGCCGGCTCGTAGCCTCTTTCTCTCAAGAGCTGAACAATTGTTGCGTATTGAGACTCGCTTAGTTGTGCTGGATCCACTGCCAGATCAATGTCAATGGAACCGACGTGGACAAAAGAATCGCCTGGGGGACGATGTTCCTCCAAAAGGAAGTAAGGTACCCAACCACCTACCAATACTAAGGCGTCATGGTACGCACGAAGTGCCGTCATTATTTCCAAGAGGGCGCTTTTCGAGGCGGCGGTAATTCCGGTACTATACACCTGTGTGGTTCGCTCGGGACGCATATCAAAAACCCAACTTCTCTTTCCGAAGGAACTCAGCTTGTTCTCTTCCCCTGCCCGGATCACCGTAAAGATCCAGGTAGAGTTGCACGTTCCCGACCAATGCAATACTGTTCACGGATTGAGTTCGATAAAACACCCCAACATCGTAGGGGACTAGCAGAATCACATTCGGCCCAGCCTCTGCAGGTCGGAGGTCCAATGCTTTAACCCATGTATCGATAGTTGCTGCGCCATCCACATACCATGCAACAGTCCCGATGCCACGTACAAATGGAGCCACAAGAAATGCTGCCGCAAAAGAGGTGACCGCGTACCGCCACTGCCGAGGATCGGCAGTGGCCGCCAAGCGGGCCATGAGCTGCTCTGGTTCACGCTCAAAACTATAGTAGGCCACCTGAGTATTCTTTGCGAGCGTGTATTGTTCACGCCAGGCATCCAATAACTTGCCAGCTTGGTTCGATTGGATGCGACCTTGAAATTTCACAACATAGTCCTCTCCCAGAAGGCGACGGCAGACATTGGACGTTTGGCCAAGGCTGACCTGTGCGGCTTGCGCCAACTCACCCACTTTCCAAGTACGCACGGGTTCTTCGAGGAGGGCTCGAAGAATGCGGCTTGAGACAGGTGTGAACAACGATGAGGGCCGCCCAGGCCGCGGGAACGGATTCTTGTCCACGATTCTTTCCAAATACAGATCTTCGAATTGAAGAAAACAGTTTCCGGCAAGGTCTAAGTAGCCGAATCCTTCTTCCCGACAGATTTCTCGAGCACGAGGCCCGAGGAAGGTTGAAGCTAGCACCGGATATGCATGTCTCTGGTTAGGAATAAGGGCTTTGAACTGCCGCAGCCCCTCCCTGATGCGACTCGGCGTGGCAGCCAGTTTGATTTCCACATAGATTCGCCGCCGTCGACCAAGCGGGGTCGATACATCAAGGACCAAGTCAACATCCAGTGGACCAATGCGCTGTTGGCGTCGGATGCGCGAGATCCTCAGCGAAGGCAAGAGGTTGGGCAATGTTTGCACAAGCTCGGCTTCAAACTTCGCAGCTCTCTCTTCAGGATTCTGCATGGAATATGTCGTTTTCATGGACAAGTGAAACTATCGTATAAAGTGAAAGTTTGTGTCAAGAGGCAAAAAGGGGCCTTTCCCTGCCTCACCCGACGAGGGTGATTTGTTTTGACCGATAGGCAAGACTCTGGTAAATGGGAGTCTGCAACTCTGCCCATGCACAAAGGTAGTTCCGCCGTTTGTAGTGGAGAAGCGGATGCAGTTTCCTAAACAGAGAAAGGAGAGTTTTGAGCATGAAAGCCAGGAGAATCTTTTCTGCGGTCGGCTTTCTCGTGCTGTTCACGTCCATCGGTATTCTTCCGTCTTTTGCTGAGACTCTTACCCCATTCCATCCGGGAGGGATCTACGACCCCGCTGTCCCGACTCCTCAGTCCTTCCTGGGCTATGAAGTTGCCGCGAAACCTGCGCACTGGGTAGAAGTGCAATCGTATTTCAAGGCGCTTGCAGCTTTTACAAGAAGAGTCCAGTTTGAGGAGTACGGAAAAACCTTTGAGGGTAGATCCCTTTTCTATCTCGTCATCAGTTCAGAAGAAAACATGCAGAGAATTGATGAGATAAAGAAATCTATCGGCAAGCTTTCCGACCCCAGGACAATCTCGGATTCACAAGCCGCATCGATTTCCGAGAACACGCCCTCCGTTGTATGGCTTGCTTACAGTGTCCATGGCGATGAGCTTTCGAGCACGGATGCGGCAATTCAAGTTGCCTACCAGCTTGCAGCGGGCATTGACTCGTTGACGAACGCTTTGAGACGGGAGCTGGTGGTGATCGTCAACCCTCTCCAGAACCCCGACGGAAGAGAGCGATTCCTCTCGCAGATTGAATCGTTCTCGAGCACATTTCCCAACCCGGACAATCAGAGTCTGGAACATGGGGGCTTCTGGCCATACGGAAGAGGAAACCATTATCTTTTTGACTTGAACAGAGACTGGTTCATCCTTGTCACGCCGGAAATCAGAGGGCAGGTGGCAGCCGTCAGAAAGTGGAATCCGCAATTGCTCGTTGATTCCCACGAGATGGGTGAATTTGGCTCATACCTCTTTTCTCCACCGAGAGAACCGTTCAATCCGAACATGACCGACAATTTGAAGAAGTGGTGGAAAGTTTTTGCAAAAGATCAGGCGAGAGCATTCGACCGCTACGGATGGAGCTACTACACAAGAGAATGGTCCGAACTCTGGTTTCCTGGATACGCGAGCTCATGGTCCTGCTATACCGGCGCAGTCGGAATTCTCTACGAGCAGGCTGGCGTCCAGGGCTCGCTTGTGAAGCGGCCCGACGGGAGCATTCTCACATACCGGGAAGCCGTCCATCATCACATTACGAGCTCAATTGCAAACCTCACAACCGCAGCAAAGAACAGAAAAGAGCTCCTGAAAGACTTCTACTCCGGGAAGAAGGCAGCTCTCGAGCTCAGCAAGGGTTCGTCTAAGGCCTACTGCATCGTTCCCGGAGAAAGCGAAACAAGGTCCTATGAGCTTGCGAAGACTCTGGCTTTCCAGGGAGTGGAGATTCAGGTTGCAAGTGACTCTTTTTCCGGCAGAGAAGTCCGGAGCTTCTGGGGAGAGAGATCAGGGGAGAAAACGTTTCCCAGGGGGAGCTTCATCATATTTCTCAATCAACCCTTGAGACCTCTTATCCAGGCCATACTCGATTTTGATCCCAGGATGAACGACTCGTTCCTGAAGCAAGAGAGGGCAGAGCTGGAGAAAAGGGGAGAGACAAAAATCTATGAGACTACTGCATGGTCACTGCCCATGGCCTACAATGTGGACTGCTACACGGTCGGCAGACTTGAGACAGTCAAAGCAACTCCATTCGTAGAGAAAGAGCCGTCCCCGGGCAGCGTTTTGAATGAAAACCCCGCATATGGATTTGTGTTTGATTGCTCCTCAGACAACGCTATCCATGCCGTCTCCGACTTTCTTGAGGAGGGCTGCAAGATTTGGGCTTCCGTTGAGCCCTTCAAAATCGAGGGAACCTCTTTTTCGAGGGGAAGCTTCCTCCTGAGAAGAAAGGACAACAAGGAATCGCTTGTCGAAATTGCAAAGACGGTGAGTGCGAAGACCAGAGTCAAGATTTCCGGCGTGAACACTGCTCTGTCAGACGAGGGGCCCGACCTCGGGGGTGACAGGTTCCGGCAGCTCGAGCTGCCGAGAATAGCCGTGCTTTCCGGGAATCCGGTTGACTTCACAAGCTACGGCGCGTTGTGGTATCTCCTCGACAGAGTTTATAAGGTCCGCTTCTCCTCACTTGATGCTGCAAGAATGAGGGAGTTCGACTTCGGGAAATATAACTGCATTATCCTTCCTTCGGTATGGGGAGGCCGGGCGGAATACACGAGGGCTCTTGGTGAAGCAGGCCTGAAGAAGCTGAAGGGATGGGTTGAGGATGGCGGAACGCTTATTGGACTCTCTTCAGCATCTGCATTTCTGGCAGATACGTCATCGAATTTCAGTAGGGTGCGGCTCCGCGAGCAGGCCCTCAGTGAGCTTGGCGATTTCGAGGAGGCATTGAAGAAGGAATTGAGAGGCGAGAAAGTAGAAATAGACAGTACTCTTGTCTGGGACTTTTCCAGGCCGGAAAAGGGTGAGGAAAAGAAGGAGGAGAAATCTGTCGAACCCAGGAAAGGCGATCTCGAGAAGCTCATTGAGGAAGATGAGAACTCAAGGCTCTTCATGCCCAGGGGAGCGATCATGAGAGTCAATCTTGACGGGGAACACTGGCTCTCCTCCGGAATGCCAAGGAGAGTCCCCGCAATTGTCTATTCATCAGAAGCATTTTTCTCAAAGAGGCCTATCGCGACAGTGGGACGTTTCGCGGAAAGCGACAGCTTGAGAGTTTCGGGATTGCTCTGGCCGGAGGCGAGAACTCGCTGGCAGAAAACTGCATACTTGACCAGAGAACCATTTGGCCGCGGACAAATAATTCTCTTCTCCGGTGAACCACATTTCAGAGCATACTTTCACGGTACAGAGAGGCTTCTCATGAATGCAATCTTTCTGGGACCCGGTATGGGCGCATACAGGAAAGTGCCATGGTGAAACATCCTTCGATGAGAGGAGTTCGAGAATGAAGGTCGCATTTGTTCAGACGAAGCCCGTCTTCGGAGAGAAAGCACGAAATCTGGAGAGTGCAGCGAAACTCATCGAGAAAACTGACTGTGACCTATTTGTTTTGCCTGAGCTCTTTGCAACCGGGTATTCGTTTTCGTCGAAGGAGGAAGTCAGGTGTCTATCTGAGAAGATTCCTCAGGGGGAGACGACCGCCTTTCTTTCGAAACTGGCGAAAGACAAAGTGGCCTACATAGTTTTTGGCATAGCCGAAAAGGCAGGTCCTGCATTCTACAATTCAGCAGTTCTTCTGTCCCCGAGAGGCTTTGTCGGATGCTATCGGAAAGTCCATCTCTTTCTGAATGAGAAGAAGCTGTTTCGTCCGGGAAACACAGGATTTCAAGTCTTCAACATTGGCCTTGCAAGGCTTGGCATCATCATTTGTTTCGACTGGCTCTTCCCGGAATCCATGAGAACCCTCGCACTAAAAGGAGCCGATGTCGTCTGCCATCCCGCAAACCTTGTCCTCCCATTCTGCCAGACCGCGATGTTGACAAGATGCCTGGAAAACAGAGTCTTTGCCGTCACTGCAAACAGGACTGGGACTGAGAAGCGGGCAGGAAAAACGCTCACGTTCACGGGCGGAAGTCAGATGGTAGACCCCTCCGGCACTCCCCTCATCAAAGCGGGAACAAAGAGAGAAGAAGTCGGCATTTTCGAAATCGATCCAACGGACTCCCGCGACAAGTGGTTCACCCCTGGCAACCACGTTTTGAAGGACAGAAGACCTGAGTTCTATGCGCGGTGAGGCGACTCGTTAATCCTCAAATGAACAATCGCCGCGATGGGACAGCCCATATCATAGGTTCCGACAACTTTCTTATTTCATCGCCCCGATAGACTACAAGCCCACCGAGCCATCTTTTCTTGAGGGCAGATGCGATTTCCTTCATTGCTCTGATGTCCGAGGGCACAACTGAATCTCGACTCTTTATTTCTATGCCAACAAAACCCTTTTCACTCTTCAATAGAAGGTCGAGCTCAAGGCGCGAGCGAGTTCTATAGAAAAACATGTCAACGTTCCTCTGAGCTGTTTTTATCCACTTGAATATCTCATTCACAACCATTGTTTCGTAAATCTCTCCGGAAAGCTCTCCTCTTTGGCCGCTCAACTGCCTCAGAAGCCCGACGTCAAGCAAGTAGAGTTTCGGTGTCTTGATCACTGAGCTCGTAATGTTCTTGTAATATGGCTGAAGAAGTGTGATCTGATAAGAAAGCCGAAGATATTCCATGTACCTGCGTGCGGTGTCAACGCTCACAGAGGCATCGCGGGCAAGCTCCGAATAGTTGAGCAACCTACCCGAGCGGAGAGCAGACAATCTTTGAAACTTGGTGAAAGGTTCGAGGTCGTCGAGTCTGGTAAGGTCTGACAGATCCCTCTCGAGGTAGGTGTATTCGTAATCTCTAAGCCATTTCCATCTCTCTTCACCTGATAGCGTAAGTAGCGCAGGCATACCGCCCCACCTGAGCATGTAGTCTTCGGCGTCATGTGCCCTGCTGTCCTCCTTGTCGAGAAACAGAGGAGGAGCCTTCCTCAGAACATCTTCAACGTTCTCTTCTGTCAACAACCTGTCAAGAAGCGGAGACTTGAGTTCTCTGGCATAGTCCTCGGCATGGATTTCGCTCATGAGCAGTGGCCACAGCTCAAATATCGCTACGCGACCAGCCAAGGATTCCCTTATCTTTTTCAACAGCAGGATTTGACTTGAACCCAAGATCAGGGAGAATGATATACCTTTGTCATCGTACGCATACTTGACCTTCTCAAATACAACGGGCTCCTTTTGCGCCTCGTCGAGAACGGCATTACCCACAGACGCTGCCCACGCTGGCGTCGAAATCTTTCTGAGCATCTCACGGTTCTCGGGTGCATCGAGGTTTACGTACCGCAGTTCGGGATACTTTGCCTTTGCGAGAGTGGTCTTCCCCGTCTGTCTTGCACCAGTCAACACAACCAAGCTTCTTTTTTTTGAAGAGGGAAGGAAAGATGATAGGAACCTAGCTTTCTGCATATTTTCGCTCATCATCGTATAATATACGGCAATATTTACGATTAGCCAAGATATTTCTTGCTTCCTCATCCAAAATTCTTTTCTGCGGTCAGCCTCAAGTAGATTGCAGTGAAATACACTGCAATCTCAGCAGATATTACCGGGGTTACCGCACTCGCCAGCAGGAATCTCTAGCTATCTGCTCTCTGTTTCCACCACTTACCCGGAGTAGAAGTCATGTGCTATTTTTACGTGTTCCCCACGCACGTCGGGATGAACCGCAGACAGTCTGGAAGCCGGAAGAATCCACGGACTATACTCGCGCAGGCTGACTGCCCGCAACAAGGTTCAAGTGAAGATGTGTTAGCAAAGGGAAAATGTCCCCGTTAACTGCAATGCTAAAATGTCCCCT
>JASEGR010000044.1 GCA_030017955.1 Candidatus Eisenbacteria bacterium | reverse complement strand
TGAGGGGGTCGGCCACGACCCCCTCATACCCCCTGGCAGTGTGCCTTATGAAACGTCCTGCATTTCGTAAAGTTATTTCTGGGACGGCACACTAGGGAGTAATCACGAGATCAACTGGACTGCATCCGATACCTCCGGTGTCGATTCAGTGAGCATCTTCCTGTCCCGTAACGGAGGCCTGAGCTTCCCCGGGCACTATTGCGTCCGGCCTTTCGAACTCACCGCTGTTCTTGTGGACCACTCCGGATGCGCCTTCAGAAAGCTGTATCGTGAAAATCGTAGCCTATGACAAGTGGCTGAATTCGTCATCTGATACAAGCGACAGTCTGTTTGCTGTCGGATCTGCAACAGAGGCGGGCGCGACCCAGACGCTGACTGCCGAAAACTTTGAGCTGCTGCAGAATTTCCCGAATCCGTTTGAACCCATGACTCAGATTTCGTTTGCCGTTCCGGGACACACGAAGGTCTCACTCCACGTCTTTAGCGCAGAGGGGAGACTTGTGAGGACGCTTCTTAATAAGGAAGTTGTGAAAGGGCGGCACTCTATCGGCTGGAATGGGAGAGATGACGGCGGAAGACTTCTTCCGCACGGAATCTATTTCGTGAGGCTTTCTTCAAAAGAAGGAACCGCAGTAAGAAAAGCCGTGCTGCTCAGATAGTCCTGCCGAACCACCTCACCTTAAAAGCAAAACCTTCCTTGTCTGAACTTCGACTCCTGACTGAAATACTGCAATGTAGACTCCCGACGGGACTCTGATTCCCTTCTCGTCACGGCCGTCCCATGTGACTGCGTGCACGCCTTTGATCCGTGCCTCGTTCACCAGAGTTATCACTCTGCGTCCCGCAACATCGTGGAGGACCAGCATCGCGTGCCGGGCACGAGGGACGGAGTAAGTGAAGGTAGTCATGCGATCGAATGGATTGGGATGATTTAAGTACAAAGCCGCAGTTCTTGGGGATGGCACAGCCCCGGTCAACGTTACTGGTCCATGCCAGGTGATGCTACCGTCCTTCCCAACACCCGAGATCCAATAGTTCGTCTCATCGTCCGGCGGCGCGGTGTCCAGGAACTCGCATTGTGCGCTGCTTGAAACGAGTTGAGAGGTGAGCTGCCTGCGCACGCCTCGCACATCTTCCCGGTAGACACGGAATCCCAGATACCTATTCCCGTCAGCCGCCTTCCATCGCAGAATGGCTTGGTCTTCATCTCGCTCTGCGTAAAGGTAATCAAGATCAACCGGCACAATCGATGGATCCCAGCGCCCCATGTAGTATGATGACCTGGCGCCCGCTGTTGTAAAACTCCCTCCTGCGTACAGGCTTGTGCCATAGACGCAAAGATCACTGACGAGGGCATTCGTTCCCGAGCCGAGAGAAGACCATGACGTTCCGTCCCATTTCGCAATGTAGTTGGCAGGAGTCCCGCCGGCCTGGGTGAGGTCCCCTCCTGCGATAAGGTTGCCACCATAGCTCGCCAATCCGCGGACATTACTGTCCATGCCTGAGCCAAGCGGATACCACGAGGTTCCGTCCCATCTGGCAACGCGGTTGGCAGCGGTACCGCCGGCCTGCGTGAATACGCCTCCGGCGATGAGGTCAAGGTTGTGAGTCGCAAGCTCCCAAACGTAATTGTTCGTTCCAGCGCCCAAGGATTCCCATGTCGTTCCATTCCATCTGGCAATGTGATTTACGCTGACGCCGCCGGCGAGCGTGAAGTCGCCGCCGGCAATAAGATCTGTGCCGTAAACGGCCAAAGCATGTACCGCAGCATTTACGCCCGATCCAAGCGGATACCAAGAGGTTCCATCCCATCTGGCAATGCGGCTAGCGCTGACACCGCCGGCCACAGTGAAGTAACCACCGGCAATGAGATTTCCGTCATAGACCACGAGAGCGTCCACCTGGTCGCTCATCCCGGTGCCAAGTTGATACCATGAGCTCCCGCTCCACCCGGCAATATAGCTGGCGTCAAAACCGCCGGCTTGAGTGAATGTGCCGCCCGCAGCCAGGTTGCCATTGTAGGATGTCAAAGCAAGCGCCCGGCTATCCAGCCCGGAGCCAAGGGATTCCCATGAAGCTCCATTCCATTTCGCGATCCGTTTGGCCAAGATTCCTCCGGCCGCGGTGAAATCTCCTGATGCGACCAGCCCGCCAGCATGGCTTGCGAGAGAGTAGACCCAGTTGTTGGTTCCCGCGTCGGAATCAACCCCACTCCAAGAGGTCCCATTCCATTGCGCGATTCTCCTCGCTGAGACTCCGCTGGCTGAGTAGAACGCACCCCCGGCAACCAAGTTTGCACCATTCACCGTCAGGCAGCGTACCTCGTTGTCCGTTCCAGAACCAAGTGTGGACCACGAAGTGCCATCCCATCTCGCGATGTAGTTGGCAGGTGCGCCACCTGCCTGTGTGAACCCGCCTGCGGCAATCAGGTTTCCGTTATGGATCGAAAGAGCATAAACTACCCCATTCAGACCCGGGCCCAGTGAATCCCAGGAGGTTCCGTTCCACCTGGCGATGCGGTTGACAGTTTTGCCGCCCGCCTGCATGAATGTGCCTCCCACGATCAGGTTACCGTCATAGACAATCATGGAATAGACTATTCCACTTGTACCGCCTCCGACTGAAACCCATGAGCTTCCATCCCATCGGGCAATATAGGTTGCCGGGCTTCCGCTGGCCACCGTGAATACGCCCCCTGCAAACAGGCTTCCGTTATATTCCGCGAGCGAGCGCACGCTTGCATTCATGCCGGTGCCGTAGGCACTCCACGAGTGTCCGTCCCATCGTGCAATGCAGTTCGCAGAGACTCCCCCTGCGAGTGTAAACGTTCCTCCCACGACCAAACTGGTATCCCGAAGCATGAACGCGTACACAGAACTACTCAGGCCTGAGCCAAATGAATCCCATGAAGCGCCGTTCCACTTGACGATTCGGTTTGCCGGCATGCCGCCGCCCGCCTGCGTGAATGAACCTCCTGCAACGAGGTTTCCTTTGTACTCTGCCAGAGCATAGACGTTATTGTTCATGCCGGTGTCCATGGCGTTCCAGGACGTTCCGTCAGATCTGGCGATGTAGTTAGCAGGAGTGCCACCAGCCTGCGTGAAATCTCCGCCTGCTACCAGGTCTCCCCCAAATCCAAGGACAGTGCGAACCGTGTTGTTTGCTCCCGGCAGACAAAACCGGTCCCACCAATGCTCGTCGCCCTCTGCGGCACACAGTGGGCGTGCGAGAAGCAGAAGTGAGATCAAAAGTAGAGACTTGAGAGATGTCTTCTTAGGCGTCTCCAAGGCGATCTGCATCGTCTTACCTCCTGGGCTCAGACTCATCTTGTGAGAATGATTTTTCTTGTTTGCACGTCGTGTCCCGACCTGAGTTGCGCAAAGTAGATTCCAGAGGGGAATCTTACCCCATCGCTGTTACGACCATCCCAAAAGACCATATATTCGCCGGCAGGCTGCACCTCATCAATAAGGGTAGCCCTTCTGCGTCCCAGGGCATCATAAAGTGCGAGTGTCACGCGGGCTATGTTGGGTACGGAATAGGCGAATACGGTCTCGCGGTCAAACGGATTTGGGGAATTCTGTCTTAGACCCAGAGCCGATGGGATCGCAGGAGAAGAAGAAAGCTCGAACGGACCAAACCGGGTTGAAGCACCGCTGCCGTCAACTCCTCTCAGCTCGTACTCGACTTCGCAGCCCGGCACTGCGCTATCGACAAACTCGTATTCACGCAAATTGCAGCTCCGAACAAGAGCCGTCGACACCTGATAAAAGCCATCACATGGGGCATTGCGGTAGATGCAGAATCTCATCCCTTCAGCCCCCTCGCCAACCTTCCACCGCAGGACGGCATTTGGCCCCGAGCGGACTGCACTGAACCAGGAAAGAAGGATAGACACGATGGAGGGATCCCACCGCGCTATACAACTGGATGGCTTGTTGCCTGCCTTGGAGAAGAAGCCGCCGGCATAGAGGCTTGTCCCGTACGTTCCCAGACTATAGACATTGCCGCTTGTCCCGGATCCGGGCGAGCTCCATGAAGTGCCGTCCCACTGGGCGATATAGCCGGCAGACACTCCCCCTGCGATGGTGAAATCTCCTCCGGCAATCAGGGTGCCTCCGTATGACGCCAGCGCGTATACAGTTGGGTAGTCTGTGCCCTCGACACCTGACCCGAGCCCGCTCCAGGATGACCCATCCCATTGGGCAATTCCTTTCGCCAATACTGCGCCCGCCTGTGTAAAAGCACCACCAGCTATGAGATCTCCGTTATGAACGGTCAGAGCATAGACCCAATAGTTCATCCCGTTACCGAGCGACAACCATGATGTCCCGTCCCATCGTGCAATGTAATCTGCGGGTCCGCCGGTAGCGAGCGCGAAGTTCCCGCCTGCTATCAGATTTCCATTGTAGACCGCAAGAGCTCTGGTTGAAGCCGCTCCTGATCCGAGCGGATACCAGGAAGTACCATCCCAGCGGGCGACTCCGGCTGCCGGGTTCCCCCCGGCGGCCGTGAAGTTCCCGCCTGCAATCAAGTTTCCGTCATAAACAATGAGCGCCCACACGTGGTTGTTTGCTCCTGAGCCGAGTGCACTCCACGATGTCCCGTTCCAGAGTGCGATGTGGCTCGCAGCGTTTCCGCCTGCGTGCGTGAAGTATCCTCCTGCGATGAGATTGCCGTTGTAGGTAGTCAGAGCATAAACCCAGCCATCCACTCCGGTTCCGAGGGATTCCCATGCCGTTCCATTCCATCGTGCAATTTGGTGTGCAGGAATTCCACCTGCCAGGCCGAACTCGCCTCCTACTACCAGGTTTCCGTCAAACACGGTGAGAGCCCGGATTGGATAGTTGACTCCCAGGCCAAGTGCATTCCAGGAAATGCCATCCCAGCGCGCAACGCGATTTGCAGTAATCGTTCCAGCAGTGCCGAAGCTTCCTCCGGCAATTATCCGGCTGTTGTGGACAGCCAGCGCACTGACTCTGAGATTCATCCCTGAGCCCAGCTGACTCCAAGTAGCGCCGTCCCAACGCGCGATTCTGTTCGCCGCGTTTCCGCCCGCTGTCGTGAAGTCGCCTCCTGCGATCAACGCGCCCCCGCCAACGACCAGCGAGAACACGTTGCTGCTCATGCCTGTGCCCAGAGCAGTCCAGGAAGTTCCATTCCACTTGGCAATCCTGTTGGCCGTGTATCCACCTGCATTGGTGAAGTATCCGCCAACGATGAGGCTTCCGTCATAAACAGTGAGCGCTTTGACGCGGTTGTTCAGCCCCAAACCAAGCGCGCTCCAGGAAGTGCCATCCCAGCGCGCGATGTAGTCTGCCGGGTTTCCGCCTGCCAGGTCGAAGTATCCTCCTGCGATCAACCAATCGTTGAAGACTGCGAGTGCTTCGACGGAATTATTCATTCCTGTGCCGACAGGATCCCAGGAAGTTCCATTCCATTGAGCAATGTAGTTGACCGCCTTCACACCGGCCTGGGTGAAATAACCTCCGGCAATCAAGTTTCCTTTGTATACTGTGAGCGCAAGGACTGCATTGTCCATGCCTGTCCCAAGTGATTCCCAGGAAACTCCGTTCCACTGTGCGACGTAAGTTGCCGATTCCCCGCCTGCGTGCGTGAAGTAACCCCCTGCAATCAGGTTGCCGTTGTAAACTGCGAGGGCTTCAACCGAATTGTCCATTCCTGATCCGAGTGGAGTCCATGACCTGCCGTTCCACAACGCAACGTAGTTGGCTTGGCCGCCGCCAGCCGAGGTGAAGCTTCCGCCTGCGACGAGATTTGTATCGATCACCGTAAGACTACTCACCATTGCATCCATACCGGGCGTGCCGAATCCGTCCCACCAATGCTCATCGCCCGGTGAAGCAGGAGCGAGTCTGCCGGCAGGCCTGAATACAGCTTCGCCAGTCTGCGCATCGAAACGAGCCTCAAAGTCCGATAAGTCAAGCGGGCCCTGATATGCGGCGCGCCTTGCCGCATCCAAGTCAAATCTTCCTTCTTTAGTAAGGAAGCTGGCTACGCTCAGCCCCTTCTCCTGTCCGCACGAAGGATTCGAGGCAAGCGCAAGGGCTAGGAGGACAGCAAGGCTGAGGATATTTCTCTTGGTTTTTGACAAAGTATCCTGCATGGACGGGCCTCCTGGCTTGAGAATTCCTTGAGACTTACTTAGGTCCTTGGTTCTTTCGCCAAGTCGCGCCAAAAAACCACAGGGCTTTCCACACGCCAAACGGCAAATGTCAGAGCACGGAGAAGAAATCAGCGTTACTATCATAATAACTCAAATCCGTTGCGAAAAACAAGCGGTCCTGATACTGTAGTTCAAACAAGCTGAAGGAGTGAAAGCCAACTTTCTATGGCAAGACTCGTGAATGAATTTTCCTGGTCTTTTTCGAGGGCAAAGGTCTTTGAAGACTGCAAGAGAAAGTACTGGTTCAACTACTATGGTTCCTGGGGAGGATGGGAAGATAGCGCCCCGCTCACGACAAAGAAGATTTATCTCCTCAAGAACCTGAAATCGCGTTGGATGTGGAGCGGTGAAGTTGTTCATAGGTGGGTCAGGGATATCCTCAGTGTCTCGCGAACCGGGAGAAGGCTGGTCCCGGATGAGGTCGTTGAGAGGGCGAAAGAAGAAATGAGGTCTGAGTATAAAGAGTCAAGAAAGAACGTCGAATCTGTCATTGCAGTGTTTTCCGGCAAGCCGGAGTCCGGGCGCAGCGAATACGCGCAGCAGGGAAAGAAGAAAGGGATATTGCTCGAGCATTTCTACGATCCCTCGCTGCCGGATGAGAAATGGGTAGAGATAGTGGATGGCGTTGAGCGGTGCGTCAGGAACTTTTTCTCGTCGCCGGTGTTCGGAGAGCTTACTCAAATACCGGATAGAGACTGGCTTCAGATTGAGGATGATAGGGAGTTTCCTTCGTTTTCTTTTGAAGGAGATAAGGTCTTTGCGAAACCCGATTGCGCACATCGAGCCGGCGATTCGGCCATGAGAATCATCGATTGGAAGACCGATCGGGGAAAGAGAGTAGAGGGACAGGATTCGAAGCAGGAGGGCCCTGAGAGGCCATCAGTCCAGCTGGGCTGCTACGCTCTCTATGCGATGAATGAGTGGGGCGGGATCCCGGGGAAGATACAGGTTCTTGAGCAGAATCTATTCACGATGGAAAGGAAAGAATCATTAGTAGGCGAAGAGACGCTTGACGAAACGAGAAGGGTAATAAGGGAAAGCGTCCGGAAGATGAAAGACATCCTTAGTGACCGGGAAAGCAATTCAGCCGAAGAGGAAGATTTCCCTCTTACGGAAAACAGGCGTCTCTGCAATTACTGTAATTTTAGAATTCTTTGCGGCCGGAACCCTGTTTGAATCCAGAAGTTCGGGAGAAATGGCGAATTTAGTCTTGCTTTTGGCCGATAAAGCAGATAGTCTTCTGTTGTTCAGTTACATAGCTGACGGACTGTTTCTAACGGAGGTGCAAAATGAATCGTTACGTAGTTGGAATCCTGGCAGTGGCGCTTACTCTGTCGTTGATCCTCGCTGGATGCGAGAATAATCCCACCAATGCAACGACAGATGCCAATCTTGCGAAGGACAAAGTCACCCAGGCAAATGCTGCATTTGAAAGCCTGCTTTTCACTTTGATCTCGACGGAATTCGCCGGTGTCAGCAAGCCAAGCCACATAAATCTCCAACCTGCAAACAGTTTGTACAAGCAAGCTTTGGCGCTCGACCCCAACAACCTTGATGCGAACTTTGGCGCCGCATTGACGGAAATCCTCATCCTGACAAGCGATGCGACCGTAAACGCAACGTGGGACCGCTGGAAGGCATACATAGACACGGCAGATGTTCCCTTTTCAGTTCCAGGAACTATGATGAAATCAGGACCGTTCGGACTCCCGAGGACTGGGTTCCCGCTCAACTTGAAGAACGCGAGAATTTCACCACTGATGTACCCGGGGACGGCCTTCGGCATGGCCAAGCTCTCAACCCAGAACCCTCCGCAGATGCACGAGCTTCAAGATATCCTGAAGAATCAAGTGCTCCCCAAGGTGGACTACGCGCTTGCGCGTCTGGTGAAAGTCGAAACCAACTCAAGCTACACATTCACTGTAACGCCAAAGATGCAGGGCGATGTCAACGAGGATCCCCTTGAGCTCGACCTTACCGAGATCTACTCGTTTGAGGCGATGCTGAATCTTGCGAGAAGCTTCATCCTGGTTGCAACTGCCTACAATTTTGACTTCGCGAGCTATGATTCTGCGGGTTGGATTGGAGCCATGACCCAAAGCTCGGAATTCCTGGGTCTCAAGACTGGCGGCGCAACACAGATGTCTGATGCAAAAGAGGATATCATCGCAGCGACCAACAGACTGGATGATGCGGTTGCCTTCTTGAAGGCTGAAATTGACAACCAGAGCGATGACATCATTAAGAAGAAGACCGCGACTCTCGAAGGACCGAGCTCGGCCGATTTGGATTCAATACTTGCCTGGGATGACAGGATAAGGGACTACCTGACAAATCCGCAAGTCATAACCGAGGATTTTGATGGGAACTCTGGAACGCCTCCCGTGGCGGTCACGTTTGATCTCGGCAAGTTCTTTACAAACCCGATTACGAATTTGAAGGGGGTTTTCCCTGCTTACACGGTTGAGGTTGAGCGCGATACTACGCACAGGGAGAATTGGACCTGGAACTGGGTGTATGCTGCGGGCAATTTTGACTACCAAGGCTCCTCAATGACATATTACAACTATTCCAAAAGTTGTTGGTGGGATAGGTGGAGCAGTCTTAATTGCAGTCAACCTGGCGACGCAATTCCAAGGTTTGATGCCGTCTTTGACAGTATCATTGCAAGCTTCCAGGCCAGGAGTGACATTACCTCGTTCAATGTCTGGGCAAATTGGTGGGGCTCGGTTTCGCCCGGCCCGAACTGGGTCTGGACCCAGATCTACTACAACTACAACTACGAGGTGCAGGACAGGGTTTTCTACGTTCCCGTCATTGTCTGGAATGCTAATTCCTTTGCGGCATGGACGTTCCCTAACCCTACATTCAACGGACTTCTGCCTGGAATGACCACCGATGCTCTATTCAAGACAACTTTTGGCATTACCAGTCAGAACTGGCAGACACGAAATTCGTTCGCGGGGATGTTTGGCCGGTAGGGCTTTCCTGAATCATGAGATGTGGGGCGGACTCTCTGTCCGCCCCTTCTTTTTTGGCTCGGGTCGCATGATGACATGTTGGGCTTATCGCCTCAGAAAGGACTGCTTCAGTCCTGTATCATTGCTGCCCTCCTAGCTCTCTCCGCTCAGCCAAAGATAGTTGAAGGAGAGATTCTGTTCTCTCGCCTTCTCGGTTTGAATCTCCCTGCGTCAGTCGTGAGTGACAGCATGCCTGAAACGAACCGTGGTTTCCTCGAACACCTCAGTCTCTTGCCAAGACCAACCGGGCCGAGAGTCTTCTGCCGCCTGATAGTCGAAGATGTACTCCGTTCTCGCGGCTCGGATGGAAGGGAGGAGAAGATTGAGAACAGCATAGCGACAGTAGGCGTGGCGATTCCGTTTGGACAGAATTACACCCCCTCTGTTATTGGAGTCTCCTTTTCAGGCGTTGATCTGGCCACAAGGTACTCAAATGCCCACGAGCAGAAGCTGGCCTATGGCGGAGCGTTCTCAGACTATGTCGTCTGGTACAGGGGAGATTTCGATTCGCGGGTCAATTTTGCCGGCTGGTTCAAGGAGCGGAAGCTCGCAGACGGGTGGCAGGACCACTACTCAGCCGAGATCTACTTTCATCCTGTTCGGGCAGGAGGCCTCGGCTACTCGTATTGCCGCACAAATCTGGACCAGTCGCTCACGTTTGAGGTGAGAGATGAGGGCGGAGTCCTGCCAATCGAGGCGGAAGTCGTCGCGGAATCTTACTTCCTCACCGGCCGTTTGCTGAAGCGCTTTTCTCTATGGCTGGAAGCCGTGCGTTACAGTTTTGAACCCAGTACCGGGCAATTGTCAGCTTCTCAATTCGAGTTGGTTCCGGATGGCAGATTCCGGCAGGAACTTGGAGAGCTGACTATGAGTTTCTTCGGGAGATGGAGCGCGCGTCTTGCATACAAGCAGGGAGGATTGGACGCCAGTGGAGATTTTTTCTACTACGGTCAGAAGTTCGGAAAGGTGACTCGAGGACATTTCGCCTTCAGCTCTGTGGCCGGGGGCCTCGGATTCCATTCTCCGACCAGGGCATTGTCTGTGGATTACGAACACTTTGACCTTTCCGACAGTCTGCGGGGACATGTGCAAAGCTGGCCCTTCGTCAGCGCGATCTTCAGGCTCCTCGGCGACAGGACTTATTTCCGGGGCATTGGCGGCGCGAGAATGGACAAACTGCGTTTTACCTACAGCCAAGATTGCAGAAGCGGAGGGAAGCTCGCGAGCGGCATGACCTACTTCCACGTTGTTCCGTCTGGAGAGTGGCAGACCTGGGAACCGCTGTTGTTCGTATTCGGGGTCAAGAACTTCAAAAGACATCTGTCCTCTCTCGTTGAAGCAGATGCAATCCTTCTTTCTCTTGGCGGGAAATATCCGTTCAGGAATCTGGATTTTTCCGGCTCAGTTTCGCAGCTCATACCTGTCCACGTGAAAAAGGCAGAAACCTCTCCCCCGTCCGCGCCGGGCGGAGCTCCCGCCGTTCGTGTGACCACAGACGGCGGCAGATTCTACGAATTCGGAATCGAATACAGATTCTGATTTCGTGATGGCGATACCTGCTTGAGCGCCACTGGTGACGACCGGCACGGTTTTGTGCTATCCTCTTCCTTTCCGATTTTTGGGTTGGAAAGAAGAGGAGGTCCCGGGTGAGAAAGTTCGGGCTGAAATTTGTTCTCGGAGTTCTGCTCCTTCTTTTCCTTTTCCCTTTGCGGACGCGAGCGGCCGCGCAAGACTCAACGGCTGCACTCAGGCCTCATGAGAAACAGTTTTTCCCAATCGGGGTCTGGGACAACATTCCCCTCAACAGGTTTGGCGAACTCAGGAGAGCGGGCTTCAACATCATTGTGGCTGGAGGCCCAGGCAACGTCGGCCTCAACCAGGCGATCCTCGATTCGGCCGGGGCCCACGATGTGAAGGTGTTCCTCATGGCGACATGGTGCGAGTACTACTGCGCTCCTGTGAGCAGGCTTGATGCTGACTCCGTCATTCTTGGAAGGCTGGCCGTGGATTTGTACAACTATTCGCGTTTTCCTTCTTTCTACGGCTGGTATTTGAGGGATGAACCCGGCGAGGGCGAGATTGACAGACTCGCCTATGTCCAGGGGCTCGCGAGAAGGGCAGACCCGATCAGGCCAAAGCTGATCAACCTCTACCCAGTTTCGATTTCGTATATTAAGGATTCTCCGGTGACGGACTACAGGCAGTTTCTTCGGAGTTTCACAGACAAGCTGATGCCGGACATGATCTGCTTCGATTTCTATCCTTTCCAGACGGGGAGCACGTCGCTTGACCGGCTTGAGGAGAACCTTTCGCTAGTCAGAAACGAGTCTGTCCGAACCGGGACGCCCTTCTGGTATATTACTCAGTCTTCAGGCTGGCAGAGGAGCGTGCCCGTTGGCCTTGAGTTCGAATGGAAGGACGTTCTGAGAGTCCCAAATGAAGTTGAGATGAGGACCGCGGTTGGACTTGCTCTTGTGTACGGAGCGAAAGGGATTCTTTATTTCCGCTACACGCCCTGCAAAGAAGGAAACGTAAGATTCACAGGTATGGTTGATTCAAGGGAGACGGATGATCAAAAGTTGAGATTCACTGAGGACGGCTACTTTCCGGAGAAGTTCTCCTTTTTCAATGCTGGAGAAGAACTGCTCTGGCCTAATCCGACTTACTTTCGCGTGAAATTGATAAACAACTGGCTCCTAAAACTCTCTCCGGTTCTATCTCGCCTTGACTCCAAGGCCTTGTTCAGACTCTCAGAAGAAGGGACTCCTGCTGCCAAGGGGAGTACGTCGCCTGTCCAGTCCGGGCTCGTTACGGGAGAAGCCAGGTACAGGACTTCAGGTACGGTCGCAGTCAAACTTGATAAGGGCGAAGTAACGGTGGGAGAGTTCCGTGACGGCGGGAAAATAGTCATGGGGGCCGTCAACAAAACCCTGACAAAAACTTCTGCGATCACGGCCGCTTTCAAAGGGAAGTCAGGCCGTTTGATTGACCTATACTCCGGGAAAGAAATCAAACTGAAAGAAAGCGGAGACAAAGATTTCCCGCTCTACTTCAAGCTGCAGCTTGACCCCGGCGAGACGCGTTTCTTCAGAGTCGATGTTTCGTGAAAGGAGGTTATCTGAATGAGTGAGGCAAACATCAGCCTTCCTTCTTTTGGACCGCTTGAGTGGGCTCTCCTCTGGTTCGTACTTGTCTCTGCCATCATAGGACTTGCCTACGGCCTTTACCTTGTCAGACGAGTCATTAAGGAAGATCCGGGCAGCGAGAAGATGAAGGAAGTAGCCAAGGCTATTGAAGAAGGAGCGATGGCATACCTCAGGAAGCAATTCAGAACCATGGTCTTGTTTGTCATAGCGATCACGATTGGCCTCTTTTTCATGTACAGGTCCGTTTACAGGGAGGAATCGCTGAGACACATTCCGCTCGGTATCTCGCTTGCCTTTCTGATGGGAGTTCTTGCTTCCTATGGCGCGGGTTACGTTGGAATGTGGCTTGCTGTTAAGGGCAACGTAAGGGCTGCGAATGCGGCAATAACCAGCTTCAAAAAGGCTCTTGAGCTGGCATTCAGGGCAGGAACCGTCTCGGGCATGTTCACGGTGGGCTTTGGGCTTCTCGGGGCAACCATAATCTTCCTGCTCTTTAAAGAGAATGCCATGAAGGTGCTCGTTGGCTTCGGATTCGGCGGATGTCTCGCCGCGCTTTTCATGAGAATTGGGGGCGGAATCTACACGAAAGCAGCCGACGTTGGAGCTGATCTTGTCGGCAAGGTTGAGAAGGGAATTCCTGAAGACGATCCCAGAAATGCAGCAGTGATTGCCGACAATGTCGGAGACAACGTTGGCGACTGTGCAGGAATGGCGGCTGATGTTTTCGAGTCCTATGAGGTCACACTTGTTGCCGCAATAATCCTGGCGGCCGCTGCGCTGATGGATACAGGCTTTCAGAACTACTACGGTGTCTTCGCTCCCATGTTTGCTCTGAAACTCATCTTCTACCCGCTTCTTGTGAGGGCTGTCGGAGTCTTCTCGTCAATTCTCGGAACGTGGAGCGTGAAAGTCCGCGGTGACGAGATTAAGGACCCGATGAGGCCGATAAGCATGGGATACTGGGTTTCAAGTATCGCGTCAGTGGTTGGATTTTTCTTTCTCAACTATTTCTATCTTGTCAATCCCGTCACGGGAAGACCTGATTTCAGATTCTTCTGGGCTACGACGATGGGAATTGTGCTTGCTCTTGTCACTCTCTGGCTTACGAATCACTTCACCCATCCCGACAAACACCCTGTCACTGAAACAGCATCTGCGACCAGGACCGGGGCGGCGACAATGCTTCTTGCCGGCATGGCTGAAGGGATGGAGTCGAGTGTTTGGGCGATTGTGACAATCGGCGGCACCATAATCTCGTCAATACTTATATTCCACGGAGACCTTGCACTCGGCTCATACGGAATTGCTCTTGCAGGGCTTGGCCTTCTCACAACCACTGGTTTTATTCTCGCCATGGATACCTACGGCCCGATTACGGACAATGCGCACGGAATCTTTGAAATGTCAGGTATCCACGAGGAAAAGGCATCGAGGTCTCTTGCCTGGATGGATGCGATCGGGAACACGACAAAGGCCCTGACCAAAGGCCTTGCAATCGCAACCGCCGTAATTGCTGCAATAAGTCTCTTCCGCTCCTTCATTGATGAAGCGAAACTCTTTGAGATCGGCATTCAGATAAACCTGCCAAAAGTCTTTGTCGGACTTCTGATAGGCAGCGCTGTGCCGTTTCTCTTTTCATCATTTGCGCTCAAGGCAGTCGGGAGAGCTGCATTTCTGGTTGTCGAAGAGGTTAGAAGACAGTTCAGGGAAATTCCCGGCATCATGGAGGGAAAGGGAAAACCTGAGTACGGAAAGTGCGTGGCAATAGTGACTGCGGCAGCGCAGAAGGAACTCATCGGCCCCGGCATTCTGGCCATTGCAACGCCTGTCATGGTTGCCTTTGGTCTTGGCGTGGGCGGTCTGGGCGGTTACCTCGGAGGCGCAATTGTCACGGGTCAGCTTCTTGCTGTTTACATGGCGAATACCGGCGCTATCTGGGACAATGCAAAGAAGAAGATCGAAGACGGATTTATGGGGGGAAAGGGAACAGAATTTCACAAGGCAGCCGTGATAGGCGACACAGTCGGAGACCCCTACAAGGATACTGCCGGGCCTGCGCTCAATCCGCTTATCAAGGTGATGAATCTTGTCGGGATTCTCCTTGCACCCTTCGCGATAAGGGATATACCAATAGCTGCAAGAGTGATTATTGTTCTCGTCTGCCTTGTCGCTCTCGGCATCGCAGTCGCTTTCTCGAAGAGGGGCTCAATTGTAGAAAAGAAAGCATAGAGGCAGCGACTAAAGCAAAACAGGAAACGTAAAATTTATGCTGCCTGTTTTCGGCCCGTGTGATACACTGAAAATAGAAAACACGTCGGGAAGATAAGCACTGCTCCTGACAATAGAAGGTAGTACAGAACGCTGGGGGGTGATTCTGATATTCTCTTTCCCTCGTTCCAGGGAATAATCTAACCCCTCTTAGTACAATTCGCTCCGCTGTGGAGGCCCCGTGAGTCAAAGCCCGCCAAGTAATCTAAGACTCATTCCGGGAAGCATACTTCTGATTGCCGTCGCCCTAATCTGGGGAACAGATGTCCTTGGAACCGAACAGGAAAGGACACCGGTTCAGACCATCTCCGGCTCTCCGGTGCGGGGAACGAACACGATGGCGGCAAGCGGCGAAGATGATCTCTGGTGGGATGGATTTGGCACTGGCGGAGTGAATGGCTCTGTATTTGCCCTTACGACATACGAGGGAAATCTCATTGCAGGAGGATACTTTTCGGCAGCAGGTGATCAGGCAGTCAGCAATATTGCACTTTGGAATGGAAGGTTCTGGAGACCGTTGGGTTCCGGCCTAGACTATACCGTGTATGCTCTCACGGTTTACGAGGGAAGCGTTATCGCAGCCGGAGCCTTCACCCATGCGGACGGAATCGTAGCCAACCGTATTGCCCGTTGGGATGGTAGTTCTTGGAGTCAGTTGGGTTCAGGCATGAACAACATGGTCAATGCCCTCGCTGTCTACGATGGAAACCTCATCGCGGGCGGCGCTTTCACTGAAGCAGGGGGCAATTGGGCGACTCACATTGCACGTTGGGATGGAAGTTCATGGAGGAATCTCGGTACGGGAACTGATGGTTTTGTCAATGCCCTGGAGATTTATCGAGGCAATCTCGTTGCAGGAGGCAACTTCAGTGTGGCGGGTGACCGGTGGGCATTTCGCCTCGCCCAGTGGGACGGAGCTTCTTGGTCTCCGGTCGGATCAGGAACGGATGACGAAGTCAGAGCAATGGCAGCAACAGACACCAGTCTTTTCGCCAACACTTCGTCCGGAGTTATCCGCTGGGACGGAATCAGCTGGCAAAAGATTCCTTTGGGCGTGCCCGGGAACGTGAATGCTTTGACGGCATACGATAACAGTCTCATTGCTGGTGGCGATTTTCAAGTAGTTGTGGAGGGTGGGCGAGATGCCTCGAGACTGCCTGTGTGGGACACGACATGTATCGCCCGCTGGGATGGTAGTTCCTGGAGTTTCATGCCAAGCAGTCGAGTGGATGGCGTCTATGCCCTTACGGTTCATGGAGGCCAACTTGTGGCGGGTGGTGGAGGCGTCAATAACCACATCGCACGGTGGAACGGCAGTGCTTGGGCTGGCCTCGTGGGTGGAATGGACGATTATGTGTGCGCACTCACTGCGTACGATGGCGGCCTGGTAGCAGCAGGGAGTTTCCTGGAAGCAGGTGGGCTCTCGGCGAGACACGTAGCGCGCTGGGACGGCACTTCATGGACTGCACTTGGCCCCGGTGCGAATGGTTTAGTGTCGGCACTCACAGTCTATCAGGGTAGCCTTATTGCGGGAGGGGATTTCCGGGTGCCCCCGGACTGTGAATTGCCCTTCTATTATTTCGCGAAGGTTGCCCGTTGGGACGGAACGTCATGGAATGCGATTGGATCGTGGGCTTCGGGCGACGAGGTACTTGCCCTAACAGCATTTGATGGAAATCTCATCATCGGCGGAAAATTCGCAAGGCAATACCCCTTCTATACTCACATTGTTGCATGGGATGGAACTTCATGGTGTGATCTGGGTTCTGGAACTGACGGGACAGTTCGGGCTCTCTGTGTTCACGATGGAGACCTCATCGCTGCCGGAGATTTCACTGAGGCCGGAGGAGTCTCTGCAAATTACATTGCTCGCTGGGACGGGATATCCTGGAGTCCCCTTGGCTCAGGAGTAAATGCGCCGGTTCTTGCTCTTACTGAGTACGATGGGCTCCTGATTGCCGGAGGCCGGTTCACGGAGGCCGCCGGGACCGGAGCGGGAGGAATCGCCAGCTGGAACGGCAGCTCGTGGGATTCGCTGGGTTCGGGCATGGACGCAAGGGTTACTTCTCTTGCGGCCTATGGCGGCAGTCTCTACGCAGGTGGCTCCTTCAGTCATGCCGGGGCGCTGGAGGCAAGTCGCATTGCTCGCTGGGACGGGACATCCTGGTCCGCGCTAGGATCCGGATTGAACGATAGTGTACTTGCCCTCGCAAGCTATGGAGGCAAGATATACGCAGGCGGACACTTCACAGAAGCCGGCGGCAAGTCCTCGTACTTCATTGGACGCTGGGATCCATCTCCCGTCGGTGTGACTCTGAGTTATTTTACCGGCGAGCGCAATGGCAATAGTGCAATCCTGCGCTGGAAGGTAGTGGCAGAGCATGCAAGATTCCATGTTTATCGTGAAGAATCCGGAAAGAGTCGCAAGCGAATTTCAGCCGAACTTTTTTCCGGTCAGACAGGGTGTGTATTCGAGGATAGCAATGCACCCACAGATGAAGTCGCCTATTGGCTGGCTGAGATTGACGTGGACGGAAGTGAGACCTGGCACGGACCTGTCAGTGTTCCTCCTGGCGCAGAGCAAATAGCGTCCTTGTGCCTGGTTCAGAATTCACCGAATCCTTTCGCAGGAGAGACGTTACTGACCTACCTCTTGCCGCAGACAAACAGAGTATGCCTCACGCTTCACGATGTGAAAGGGCGCTTGGTTGCGACAATTGTGAACAGTGTCGAGGCCGCTGGCAGGCACTCAGCTTCGTGGAATGGCCGGGATGACAGGGGATTGCGGCTCCCCTCAGGAGTCTACCTTGCGCGTCTCGAATCGCGAGGCGAGGTGCATATCAAAAAGATTGTCCTCGTAGAATAGAAGTCATGAGTTGCGAAGAATAGAAGTGAACAGTCGGACCCGGTGAATCAATCCTGTGAGCCCCGGGGTTCGGACTGTAAAGCCTCTTCATACAGCTCATCGGCGTCCAGGGAGCTTCTCACAAGGGGACCGGATGAGACTGCAAGAAATCCCATTCTACGTGCGGCATTGCCGAGCTCTGAGAAGATCTCGGGAAACACATACTCTGCTGCCGGAGGGTGAGATCTGGATGGTCTCAGATATTGCCCGATAGTGACAATGTCGCATCGGGAATCTCTGAGGTCATTGAGAACCGCCAGGACCTCCTCGATGCTCTCTCCGAGGCCGAGCATGAGGCCGGATTTCGTGAAACGTGCCCCAAGAGCTTTCGCCCTTTCCAGCACTTTCAGAGAGCGCTCAGACGACGACCCGTTTCTCACCCGAAGATAAAGTCGCGGGACAGTCTCCATGTTGTGAGAGAAGACGTCAGGGCAGGAGGCAAGGACTTTCCTCACCGAATCAAGATTCCCCAGGAAATCAGGCACAAGAACTTCCACCTTAGTCTCCTCTCCAAATGCCCTCTTGAGCTCAGTGACGACCCGATAGTAATGATGCGCTCCACCGTCAGGAATATCATCCCTTGTTGGTGAAGTTATTACGACGTATTTCAACTCAAGAGACCTGACCGCCCAGAGAATCTTTTCGGGTTCAAGCGGATCCGGGTCTGCAGGGGATCCTCTTCCGACATTGCAGAAAGTGCAGCTTCTTGTGCAGTTTTTTCCGAGAATCAGGAATGTCGCTTCCCCGGCTGAGAAGCATTTTCCAATATTCGGGCAGCGTGCCTCTTCACAGACAGTGTGGAGCTCCTGGCTGTGGAGTGTGGCGCGAACTCTGGCAGTATTTGGGCCTGACGGGAGCGGGGTTTTGAGCCAGGAAGGCTTAGGGAGAATATCTTGGTCTGTAGCCAAGGTTTTGCTCGGGCAGCTTCGCTTTTTCCAGGAGCCTGTCTCTGGAATAAATTGCTTCCTCTCTTGAATGAAAGCCGGTTTCGTAGTTTCGAGTCATCACGATTGCCTCTTTTGGGCACGCCTCCACGCAGAGACCGCAGAAAACACATCTCAGAAGGTCAATCTTGAACTCGCGAGGATACTTTTCAACATCCCTATCAGGGTCTTCAGCGGCCTCTATCTCGATGCAATCTGCCGGACAGGCCGTAGCGCACATGTAGCATGCAACACACCTGGGTGAACCGTCTTCCCTTGACAAGAGAACATGTATTCCGCGGAAGCGCTCGGAGTAGTTTCTCCTCCCATCAGGATACTGGACAGTGGGAATGTCTCCAACAAATCCCTTGAGGAGGTTCTTGAGCGTTACAAGAAGACCCTGCAGGGTCCCTCTGACGCCGGTTCGTTGCGGAATTGTCTCCGCGTAATGTTCAGAATTCATTGCTCCCCTCACCTCCATCCTCTCCCCAGGGGGAGAGGAAGACTAAGGTAGAGATTCTTGCTAGCCTCTATCCTCTCCCCGGTGGGGAGAGGAGGAAACTCAAGTGGTCTTCACCAGAGAACCATATTCGCCCAGATTCTCATACGCAAGTCCTGAGAACGCACTGCATTCTTTTGCAAGAAGAGAGAAGACACTTTCGACACTCCCTGGATTGAGATTCATACCCAGGGCTCCGGAGAGCCCGGAAATTATGTCAATTGCTGAACGTGCCTCTCCGGGAGGAGGGAACGATTGTTCTGTCCTTTGAACTCTGCCCTCGAAGTTCGTGAGAGTTCCTTCTCTCTCTACGTGGGTTGCCATGGGAAGGACAATGTCTGCTTCAGAGATACTAGCGTTGCGGTGGGTAGCCAGCGCGATTGTGAGAGGAAGATTGGTACCGCATTCCCGGAGTACTGCCGGCTCGTCCGTAACGAGGAGTGAGAACCGGGACTTGTCAAGTCTTCCGAGGAAGTCTTTTGTTTCCATTTCTCCGGAAAGAAGTTCCAGGCCGAGCTTCTGTGCTCCAGTCGTATTCGGTGTGTGATCTTTTCTTCTCAGCAGAAAATCCTCCATAGATGAGGGATTCCCGCCTGTCAAGTTCAAGGCAGCAACAGTCCCGCCAATTCCCAGGATGACTTTTTTCGCAAGGAAAAGCTCTTCATTGGTCATTCTGGTTGAGAGAATTGCCACGGGTTTGCTTCCCGAAACAGCCGAATCCTTCAGTCTCCGGGAGATCCCGGACATGCAAGCTGCCCAGGATTCTCTCGAGAATGCTCCGTCCTTTCTGACCATCGGGTAAAGCAATCTCTCCGGACCGTTCAGATTCTTGTATGAAAATCTGCCGGCGTCGCAGAGCCATGTCTTATTTACATAAGGGTTCAGTCGGGCGACGAACCTGTACACCTCTCTGTTTCTGTGATCCACTCTCATGTTGCAACCGGTACTGCATTCGGGGCAGATTGCCGGCGTACCTTTCAGGAACCAAACTCTGCACCTGAATCTGAAATCCTTGCTTGTGATTGCACCTACAGGACAGATGTCGGCAAGATTTCCCGCGTACGAATTCGCATCGACCTTTGAATCAAGGAATGCAGAAATCTGAGTCCTGTCTCCTCTCTCAAAGAACCCCAGCTCGTTCGTCCCGGTCACTTCAGACAGATATCTTATGCACCTTGCGCAGAGAACGCACCGTTCGCTGTCAAGGACAATGGGACCGAGATCGAGAGCCTTCCGCTTTCTCACCTTCTCGGAAAGCGTGATCCTGCTCTCATGGAGTCCGTGCGCCATATAGTAGTCCTGAAGCTTGCACTCACCTGCCTGATCACAGACCGGGCAGTCAATCGGATGGTTTATCAACAGGAATTCAAGTACTCCTCTCACTGCCTTTTTCACAGTTGGCGTATCTGTTCGCACGACCAGGCCCTGAGCCGCCGGAGTCGCGCAGGAGATGACGAGCTTCGGGGATTTTTCAACTTCCACCATGCACATTCGGCAATTTCCTGCAACTGAGAGATATGGGTGGTAGCAGAGGTGCGGGATCTCAACTCCGGCACCGCCTGCCGCCTGCAAGATCGTTGTTCCCTTGGGAACTTCAACCACCTTGCCGTTCAGGCTGAATGTGATCACTTCTTGCTGAGGCAAGTTGTTCTACCTCCGATTGCTGCCTTTCCCCCTCACCTGTCAAGCTCGCCCGCGATTATGTTAAGACTGGCCAGAATAGCGATTGAGTCGGCTACAAGTGTGCCCTTCAACATCTCGTTCATACCCTGAAAAATCGGAAAACAGGGAGGTCTGACCTTAAGCCTGTATGGTTTCGGGCCTCCATCACTTATCAGGTAGAACCCAAGCTCTCCATTCGCTGCTTCTGTGTACGAATAAACCTCGCCAGAGGGAGGTGTTATGCCTTCCATGACCAGTTTGAAGTGATTGATCAGACTTTCGATGTCTGAATAGGCCTTGTCTTTCTCAGGAAGCGAAATCGTCTTCTCATCAATCTTGTAAGGTCCGCTGCCGAATCTCTTCATGGCTTGTTTGACGATCCTCATGCTTTGCCTCATCTCTTCCATTCGAACTGCAATTCTGTCGTATATGTCGCCATTCGTCCCGACTGGAACCACAAAGTCGAAGCTCTCATAGTCCAGATATGGATGGGCTTTTCTTACATCGTATTCCACGCCGGATGCTCGCAAGCATGGGCCTGTGAAGCCCCACTCAATTGCATCTTCCTTCTTCATAACGCCGATATTTCTTGTCCTTCCCTGGAAGATTCTATTCTTCGTATTCAGTCTGTCCACGTCATCGATGAAACGAGGAAGTCTTCTCAAGATCTCATTAACCATCTCAACGAAACTCTCGGGAACATCGAGCGGGAACCCGCCTATTCTGGCGTAGTTCACGGTCAATCTTGCGCCGCAGCACGCCTCAAGCAAATCGTAGATCTCTTCTCTTGGTCTGAAAAAATACCAGAAGTTTGTTATCGCACCGAGGTCAACAAGGTTCGCTGCGATTGCAACGAGGTGGTCCATAATTCTTGTGAGTTCCGAGAGTATCACTCTGATCAGCCGTATCCGCTCGGGAACCTGAATGTCGAGAAGCTTCTCCACGGCAAGTGCGAATCCGGCATTGTTCATGAATGACGAGCAGTAATTTAGCCTGTCCGTGTAGGCGACGATCTGAGCGTACGTATGGTTCTCGGCCATCTTCTCAAAACATCTATGGAGGTATCCGATTTCGGAATCGGACTCGACGACGGTTTCACCTTCGATGACGGCCTGAATTCTCAACGTTCCGTGGGTTGCAGGATGTGATGGGCCAATGTTGACAACCATCCTCTCAGGATGTTCTCCAACACTCTCCGGCCACGTTGTGAGCGCATCAGTCGTTCTTGCAAGAGGATGCCTCCTGTCAGCAGGGTAGTCCTTTCTCAGGGCATGCCCTTTGAAATCCTCGTGAGTGAGAATCCTCCTCAGGTTCGGGTGCCCCTTGAATTTCAGGCCAAAGAGATCGTATGTCTCCCTTTCGAACCAGTTGGCTCCCTTCCAGACAGAGGTGATGGAAGACACCTCCGGATCATTCTCATCCAGTGGAACCTTGAGTCTGATGAGGCGTCTTTTCGAGAGGGAACGAAGGTGGTACACACAGTCAAATCGCGGGCTACGTCCGAGACGATCAACGCCGCATATGTCCAGGAGCAAGTCGAAATCGAGTTGAGGTTCATTCTTGAGGAACGAGACGACTTCGAGCAGGCCATCTCTTCTCACGGTCACAGCCAGGTCGCCTCTGAATTCCTCCGATTTGACCACACACGAAGGGAAACGTTCCTGAAGAATCTGCCCTACATCAACTCTTTCTTTTAGTTCAACAGTCATTCTGGGTATCCTGAAATCCCTTCACCGATCCCGATCTTCCTCTGCCCTGGGGATCAGTCTTCCTCTCCCCCTGGGCAGAGGATAGAGGCCAGCAAGAATCTCTACCTTAGTCTTCCTCTCCCCCTGGGGAGAGGATAGAGGTGAGGGGGGAGTCTCAATCTCTCACCGAAAGCAACTTTCCTTTTTCCTTCTCTATCTTCTTCTGAAGAAGCATGACTCCGTGGATCAGCCCCTCAGGAGTTGGCGGACAGCCTCCAACATAGATGTCAACCGGGATGATTTCATCAATGCCCTGGACGACGTGATAAGCTCTGTAAAATCCGCCCGAGCTCGCGCACGCCCCCATTGCAATCACCCATTTTGGCTCAGGCATCTGGTCGTAGATTTTCTTCAAGACCGGAGCCATCTTGTCTGTCACCGTCCCCGAGACAATCAGGAGGTCGGACTGCCGGGGAGAAAACCTGAGGACCTCGGCACCAAACCTCGCAAGGTCATAGTGCGATGAGAGGACTGACATAAACTCGATTGCACAGCAGGCGGTGCCAAACGGCATTGGCCAGAGAGAACTTTTCCTGGCCCAGTTCACGTAGGTCTCAAGCTTCGTTGTGAACCAGTTTTCTTGAAGTTTCTCAGCCCATGTTTTCTGATTCGGCATAGCGGTCAGAAATCATATCAGGGAGCCCGCCAAAAGTCCACGACAAGAATCAGCGGACGCCCGTGCTCCGAATCTTCTGCTTTGAATTTTTCCGGACTTGAAGTATACTGTTCGAATCTTGTCCGCAGTGTTGCCGGCCCGGGTATCGCTCCCGGGACTGTGTTGAGTGTCAATGAATTAGGCCGGAATGTGGCAGGAAAGAGATAAAGAGTATGATAATTCGTTGCGGTACTGCTGAAAGAGCCTACGCGAGCATCCCTATTCCTGGGGCGGTGAGAAATGTGGAAAACAACGGAAGGTAGTTCAGGCAGATTAGCCCAACTGTGCTTGGGCTACTTCTTTTTCTACGTCGCCACGGGAGTAACGGTAAAATATTTCACGGGGAGTGCAAGTCGGGGCTACCCGGGCATGGACAGCCTCGAGTTCCTGGTTTACAGCACTCTGGGTGGGAACAGCATTTGTCTTCTGGCTGCTTTGGTTCTGCGCTGGTACCGAATGGAGTCGAACCGCCTAGTCCACTGGGGCGGCTTCAAGTTTCCCGCGGAGTTTTTCTACATCGTTCCCTCCGGTATCTGCACAGCAGTTGTGATTCCAACTACTACCCTCATGTACATGCTTCCCATCTCTGTCATGGTAGCCATGGTCATCATGCGTGCAAGCATCATAATAGTCAGCCGGATTGTTGATGCGATTCAGATCCGCCAGGGGATTCTGTCTAAGAAAGTCTATCGTGAAGAGGATATCGCCGTTGTTTTTGCCCTGTTGGCCGCCGGCGTACACATGGTACTGGTCAAGAAAGGTGATTTTGACTTCCTGAAATCCCATGCCGCCGTGAGTATCCTTGGAAGCTACATTGTGGCTTATGCCATCCGCATATACATAATGAACTACTTCAAGAATACGCGAGCCAAAGGAGTCAGGCTTGACAACAAAGGTTATTTTGCCATCGAACAGTTCACTGCGAGCAGCGCCATGATTCTCGTGACCGTGCTTCTTTTCCATTCTCCACAGCTGTTCGGATGGGATTTCAAGCAAATTGACATTTTCAGGGGAGCGATTTCAAATCCAAAGCCTACCTGGGGATGGGGCACTCTTGCCGGTACTGCATACGGTATGGTTGCCTTTTTCTCAGTCTTCATTTTCATGTTCAAAGGACGGACGGCAACATTTGCTGGTTTGGTTAACCGCTTGACTTCGCTTATTGCCGGTACCGCTGCTACGCTCATTTCCTACTTCCTGTTTTCAGGGAGATTCCCCAAGCTGGCCGATTGGATTTCTCTCCTGTTTATCCTCATCGCGGTAGGATTCCTGGCCAGGGCAGAGAGGAAGCGAACAGCAGAGCTCTTGAGGCTGCATGAAATCGGACCCGTTCCGGCCGGAGCGGCCGGGCCGGTTTCGTAGTTTCCCCTTTGTCCCTCCACATCTAATCCAAGCACCTGCGAGAATAGTCTCAAAGCGATAGGATTTAGAGCAGAAGTCAATCCGAAGAAGCGAAGCGGCAGCGCATCCGCACCGCGTTCATTCTTCAGTGCGGGACCGCGCTGCTCATATCAGATGCGGAACAGGTACTGCAGCTTTAAGAAAACCTGGCGGTCAGACTGCGTCAGTCCATGCTGGGCCCCAAAATCACTATAATCGTGGCCTGAACCGATGTAGAAAATGGTGAATGGATTCACCTTGTAGGTGAGGAGCGGTTCCACAGTGAATTCTCTCTCATAGTTGTTATAGACTGTGATGTTGCTGTCATCGTATTGGACCACCAGCCGCAGAGACAACCGCCGGTTGAACTGCCAGCTGAATTTGGTGCGGAATACAGATTCACTGTACAACTCCGCACCGTTATCCCGGCTATCCAGCCTCTCGTACTGAAAGTTGGGCTCAATCATCAACCTGTCGAGAGGCCTAATATTTGCCCAGCAGCTAATGTCCACTCCGTCTCCCAACACAGGCGGATGTTCAGCGACAATTAGAATTCCCGGTAACGACAATTAGAATTCCCGTTTGATTG
>JASEGR010000043.1 GCA_030017955.1 Candidatus Eisenbacteria bacterium | reverse complement strand
CATCCTGAAGCGTCAGAGGGGCGAGAAGCCCCTATGAAAGTGTCGTGTCGCGGGGTAAAGACATAGACAAGGAACTTCCGGGACACGACACTAGGCTACCTACCAGACGGAGAAGCACCGGATGGCCACAACAGCAGATTTCAGAAACGGGATGACGATAGAACTGGATGGGCAGCTTCTCAGGCTTGTCGAATTCCAGCACGTAAAACCCGGAAAGGGAGGAGCCTTTGTCAGGACGAGATTCAAGAACGTGAAGACAGGGGCGGTCATTGAGAAAACTTTCAGGGCCGGAGAGAAAATAAATGAGGCGCGCCTTGAGAGGCAGGAAGTGCAGTACCAGTACAGTAAAGACGGCATCTACTACTTCATGGACACGACCACGTTTGATGAGGTTCGAATGAGGGAGGACCTGGTCGGAGGGAATGCTCAATACCTGAAAGAAAACCTCATTCTCTCTATCCACGTTGACAAAGGGGAGCCGATTGTTGTCGAGCTCCCTATCTTCGTTGAACTTGCCATAGTCAAATCAGAGCCCGGCATAAGAGGAGACACCGCGTCGGGGGGATCAAAACCCGCGACGCTTGAAACCGGCATGGTAATTCAAGTGCCTCTTTTTGTGGAAGAAGGGGAAGTTGTGAGGATTGATACAAGGACTGGCAAGTACGTCGAGAGAGCCGGCAGGTAGACTCAAACGGAGAGTCTTTATGAAAGAGAAGAAAGCTGCTGACCAGAAGTTGAAGGAGAAGAGAAAGGAAGGACAGAGGAAGAAACTCGGCCGCAAAGGGAATTCCGATTCCTCTGATTTCCTCAAGTTCGACAAAGATGAGCTCAGGAAATTGATCGCGATTGTTGAGAAAAGCGAGGTCGAGGAACTTGAGATCTCCCGCGGAAGCGGAAGCATCAGAATCAAGAAACCTTCCCAGTTCACCGGACTTGAGGGAGGAAAGGTTCTGGTCGAGTCCTATTCGCCTGGTCTGTCACGCGGACGCGTTCAGGAAGAGTCTGCGGTCTTGACAAAGGAAGCTGCCGAGAAGAAGACTGAGCTGGTTCCGATCAAATCACCGATGGTGGGAACATTCTACGGAGCGCCTGCCCCTGACGCTGACCCATATACAGAGGTCGGAGCGTTTGTCGACGTTGGACAAGTGGTTTGCATCGTTGAGGCAATGAAGCTAATGAACGAGATAGAGTCCGACGTTGCTGGAAGAATAATCGAAATCCCGGTCCAGAATGCGCAGCCGGTCGAGTACGGGCAGACTCTTTTCCTCGTGGACACCAAAGCGAAAAGATGATCCCGCATGTTTAGCAAAATCCTAATAGCAAACAGAGGGGAAATCGCTCTCAGGATAATGAGAGCCTGCCAGGAGCTCGATATTGAGACTGTCGCCGTTTACTCCGAGGCAGACAAGGATGCCCTTCATGTGCGGCTTGCCGACGAGTCGGTTTGCATCGGTCCCCCGCCAAGCTCCGAGAGCTACCTTAATATGCCGAGGATAATAACAGCGGCGGAGCTGACAAATGCCGAGGCGATACATCCGGGCTACGGATTTCTTGCTGAGAATCCTGATTTCGCCGAAGTTTGTGAATCCTGTGGAATAAAGTTCATAGGTCCTTCCTCAGAAATGATAAGGCAGATGGGTGATAAAGCTCTTGCACGGAAGCTTATGGCCGACGCCGGTGTGCCCGTCATTCCGGGAAGTGAGGGTGAAGTCTCATCGCTGGACGAGGCGGCTGAGCTCGCGAAAAACCTGGGATATCCGGTCATGATAAAAGCTGTAAATGGCGGCGGCGGAAAAGGGATGAGAGTTGCAAGGGATGAGATCAGCTTGAGAACAGGGATTCCCACTGCGCAGGCCGAAGCCGAAGCCGCATTCAATTCAAGAGCAATCTATTTGGAAAAGCTCATTGAAGACCCCAGACACATAGAATTTCAGATACTTGGCGACAGCCGCGGAAATCTTATCCATCTTTTTGAGCGGGATTGCTCGCTTCAAAGAAGACACCAGAAGCTTCTTGAGGAATGTCCTTCGACATTTCTTACTCCTGAGCTCAGAAAAACGATGGGTGAAGCCGCGGTCACTGGAGCCAGGAACATCGGATACGAGAGCGCAGGTACGATAGAGTTTCTGGTTGACTCGAATTCACACTTCTACTTCATGGAGATGAACACCAGGATTCAGGTTGAACATCCGGTCACAGAACAGGTCATCGGAATTGACCTCCTGAAAGAACAGCTCCGCATAGCCGCAGGTGACACAATTAGTCTGGGTCAGGAGGACATCCAGATCAGAGGACATTCTATTGAGTGCAGAATAAACGCCGAATCCCCCGAAAGGTCTTTCATGCCGTCTCCCGGGAGAATCGCCTTTTTCCATCCGCCGGGCGGTCCGGGCATCAGGGTTGATACACACATATATTCGGGCTGTCAGGTACCTCCTTACTATGACTCAATGATTGCAAAGATAATCGCTACCGGCAAGGACAGGGACGAGAGCATAAGAAGGATGAGAAGAGCACTTCACGAATGCGTCGTTGAGGGAGTTGAGACTACCATTCCATTTCATCTTCGCATTCTCTCCAATGAGAAATTCATTTCCGGGTCCGTCACGACCGCTTTTGTCGAGGACCTGATGAAGGAGACGGAGGAGGTTAAGACCGCATGAAACTCTACGTCTATCTTGTGCCTTCTGCAGTGGACGAGGGAGCGCGCACGGACAGGGTTGTGGTTATCGATGTGCTGCGTTCCTGCACAAGCCTTGCCTATGCAGTCGAAAACGGCGCAGAGAAAATCATCCCGGCAGAAAGCGTTGAAGTTGCGACAAAACTCCTATCGACTCTTCCAAGAGACATGACACTCCTTTGCGGTGAAAGAGACGGGAAGAAAATCCCCGGCTTTGACCTGGGGAACTCACCTCTGGAATACACAAGCGAGACGATTTCCGGAAAGACTCTGATTTTTTCATCAACCAATGGAACACGGGCGATTGCAAAAGGGTCCTTTGCCAGAGAAGTTGTCCTTTGTTCATTTGTAAACCTGGGCGCCGTGGTGGAGTATCTGAAGGAATCTCAGACCGATATCTCGGTGATATGCTCGGGGAAACT
Organism: Candidatus Eisenbacteria bacterium; assembly: GCA_030017955.1. NCBI lineage: Bacteria > Candidatus Eiseniibacteriota > Candidatus Eiseniibacteriota bacterium. Next base: position 22,182 of record JASEGR010000043.1, on the reverse strand, counting down.
CGGGCAAACTTCGCTTGAGGACACTGTCTGTGCAGGCATGCTTGTGGAGAGAATGACGTCTGAGGACCGCAGCGGTTTCGAGCTCAACGACGGTTCACAGATCGCCCTGCTTACCGCGAAGGCCCACGCCAAGAACATCAGGAAAATGATTCTCGAAGCAAGCCACGGCGTCTATCTGTCTTCTCTCGGCTTCACGGAGGACCTGGAAATCGCCAGCGCGCTGGATTCGGTGCCGGTCGTGCCGGTCGTCAGGGACGGGCGGATCACGAGGGACAAAGCAAAATAGTGACAGTCACCTTTTTTTCTGAGAAAATAGTGACAGTCACCTATTTCTAGGAGAACGATAGAAGCAGCGGTAGTTGTCTTTTGGGGAAGTATCTTGGGGTGATGGGAGGGGATAGATAACTATCACAGCATAATGCCACGAAGCGCAAGGATTGTCCTCCCGGGTATTCCGCACCACATCACGCAACGCGGAAATAATCGCCAAGACGTTTTCCATACAAGCGTAGACCGGACAGTCTACCTTTCATTTCTGACGAAACAGTCGGTGTCCGCGGGACTTAATGTGCTTGGGTATTGCCTGATGCCGAATCATGTTCACCTGGTGGCCACGCCAAACAAGGCAGACTCACTTGCGACGGCTGTTGGTCGGACGCATTTCCTGTATGCTCTGTATTTCAACAGTGTCTACAATCGGAGCGGGCATCTCTGGCAAAATCGCTTCTATTCATGTGGACTTGACGATGAGCGATTGTGGACTGTGTTGCGCTACGTCGAACGGAATCCTGTGCGCGCTAGTATTGTCAACGTCGCTTGGGACTACGCCTGGTCAAGTGCGGCCGTGCACGCCGGCGAAGCCGAAGGCAGGGGTCTCCTTGACCTAACAGGGTGGAGAGAAAAGTGGAGCCCCTCAGATTGGAAGGAAGTTCTTGGCAGGGGCGAAGAAGACAGGGTACTCAACGAGCTTCGTTCGTACACAAAGCAGGGACTGCCTTTGTGCGGTGAGGAAATGTTGAGCAGTTTGGAACGAGCTTTGGGGCATTCGGTCCGGCCACTTCCCGTTGGCAGGCCAAAGAAGGGGAAAACCAGCGACGAAAGGAGGTGATCGAAAATAGGTGCCTGTCACTATTTTTCTTGGAAATAGGTGACTGTCACTATTTTATGAGTTTTCGAAGTTTGGATGCTGCATTGAATGGATTCCGGGCATGAGCAATCGCAGAGACTACGGCTATGCCGTCTGCGCCTGACCGGATGACGGTGCGGGCATTCTTGAGACCTATTCCGCCTATCGCTACAACCGGAATCTTCACCTTCTGTCTCACTCTTCCTATCCCGGAAGGGCCGACAATCTTTGGAACACGTTTCGTCTTGGTCGGATAGATTGATCCGACGCTTACGTACGAAGCTCCCTCGTACTCGGCCCGCACGGCTTCATCCGCGCTTCTAACCGTTCTCCCGATTATTGATCTCTTCCCAAGAACCTTTCTGGCGACGGATACTGATGTGTCGGAGTCGCCGAGGTGCACGCCGTCAGCGTTAGAAGCAAGAGCTATGTCAATCCTGTCGTTGACGATAAAGGGGACACCGTATTTCCTGCAGAGCTTCTTTACTTTAGCAGCAAGGTTAAGGAATTCCGGCCAGGTCAATTCCTTCGCCCTGAGCTGAACCATGGACACGCCGCCTCTCAGGGCATCTTCAAGCACATCCAGGAATTTCCCGGGTGAGACCTTCGAGACATCGGCGACATAATAAAGAGAGTAGTCGATAGTGTCCCCTATCTCTGAGACTTCGAGAAAAGGAAGGCGCCCAGAATGAAGAAGAAAATATTGCCCAGCCAGGCCGCAAGCACCGGAGGAAGAACCCCGGAATGGCCCAGTGCTTCTCCTGTCTTGAAAAACCCGTAGTAGATGAAGCTTATCGTCAGACCCATGCCTCCGCCAAGAGCAACAGTCCCCCGCCGCATCCGGTTAGAGAGCGCCGCTCCGATCAAGACAACTATGAAGTTCACGAATGGGAAAGCAAGCTTGATGTTGAACTCAACGGAGTGTTTCTGAATGCTCCCGCCGCTTTGCCTCACCAGGGAAATGTACTTCCCCAGTTCAAGGAGATTCATCTCCCCGGGCCTCTTTTCCTGTTTTGCAAAGTCGGATGGAGTCTCTTTCAGTCCTTTCAGCCTGAGTTCCCCAAATTGGAATACCTGTTCTCCTCCTTTCTGGAACGTTCTTATGATGCCGTTTCTAAAGACCCAAGCCTTGCCGTCCCATTCACCCACCTTAGCGTCTATTCGTCTCCTCAGAGTATCCGATGAGAATTCTTCGACAAGGACGTTCTCCATTCTCTTTCCCCGGATATCGTACCTGCCGATCGCAAGAATCCTGCCGCCTCCGGTGAGAAGATTGATGTTTCTCTTTTCCTCGATGGGAATTCTCGGCTCTTTCTTTATCTCGTGGGACATAACCTCTCTTCTCATCCACGATGAATAGGGCACGACCATCTCTTCAAGAAGAAAGGCAGCCACGCAGATCATCAATGAGAAGGCAAAGACAGGCATGAGGATTCTTGTCAGAGAGACGCCGGCGCTCTTTACCGCGATGAGCTCGTTTGTCTTGGCAAGCTGTCCGACAGTCAGTATGGTTGCAAGGAGCATGGCCACCGGAAGGATCAGGAACATTATGTTCGGGAGGCTGAAAACATAGAATCTGAGGATGGTGTAAAGAGGCGTCTTGTAGTCGATGAAAATGTCGATCTTCTCAAAAGCATCGACAATGACCATTATGCTGATGAAAATCAGGAATGAGAAGAAGAGGAAATTGACGAATGACCGCAGAAGATACTTGTCAAGAATTTTCACGCGGGGAGTTCCTTGATTTGCGCCGTCGCTGGAAGATTCTCAGATCACAGCTCTTCAGGGTGAACACAACGCCAACGACTCCCAGCACTATGTTTGCAACCCACATGGCAATGACGGGAGGAACAAGCCTCCTGTCTGCGAGTTGTTCCCCACCCACAAGGCAAATATAGTAGAAAAGGAAGAACACAAGGCTCAAGAACGCAATCGCAATTCCTCCCTTCCTTACACGCATCCCAAGTGGTGCACCCACGAGCACAAACACGACACAGGCGAACGGAATCGAGATCTTCTTTTGTATTTCAACAAACAATGAGCCTATTCTCTTTTCGAGAGATTCGACCTCGATTCTGGTTATTCTGACATCCTGTTCGAGATACCTGCTCCTTGATGCCTCCGGGGGGGCGGGCACGAGCTGCTTTCCACGGAGGACCTTCATGAGCGACCTGATGCTCTCCTTAAACCAGCCCTTCAGCGTGTACGACGGATCATGTCCGTCGGGAACAAGATAATCCCTGTATTCTTTGCTGAATGGCGATAGTTTGCCGTCAAGCCTTGCGATTGCATCCGCCCGCTGGTTTTTCAGTGTCGCCGCCAACTTGAGCATCATAGTTGCACTCATTTCCCTGTCTCCGCGGACTTCTCTGTCGCTCCTCTGAAGAAGCGCCCCGGCGTTTTTCATGTTTATGGTGTGGACCTGAAAGAAAAGCCTTCGATATCTTGTCTGTTCGGACGTGTCCGGGACATCGTGAATCTCGCCGTGCTCCAGTCTCAGGGTGATAACGTCTCCGTTAGGCGAGTAGAAGACCTTGCCCTTTTTCGCAACAATCGTGGTCGGGACTCTGCCATCCGGATTGAACTGATAGATGGTTATTCCGGAAAGGTCGTTGGTCCTGTCATTCACCTTGCCGACGAGCATGCTGTAGCCTTCAAACTCGTTCATGAATACGCCTTCCTGCAGCTTGGCGACCGGGCGTTTTCTTCCGATATCTAGAAGGAGATTTGCAAAGGCATGATTCGTCTCCGGCAACACGTAGTTATTGAAGAGCACAAGCAGAACCGCCAGGATCAGAGAGGCGAGGAATGGCGGAACAATGACGTTCACAGGATTGACGCCTGCGGCCCTCATTGCAGTAACCTCGTTGTCGTGAGAAAGTCTCCCGAATGCCATGAGGGTGGCGACAAGGACGGCGCACGGAACCGCCAAAGCGATCATCCATCCCAGGCCGAAAAGAAAAAGTTCGAGAACTATCAGGAATGGGATACCCTTGCCGAGAATTAGGTCTAGATAGTCAAACAGGAAATCCATACTCAAAAGGAAGACAACGACGGAAAAACCGAGGATAAATGGAAGCAGGTGGTCCTTTAAGACCATTTTCTGAAGAATGGTCAACCGGGTCGCTCCTCTAGACAGGGTTCTGGGGTTCGAGGGTTCAAGGGTTCGAGGGTTCAGGTTGCATCGCTCACCCACCAGACCCCTCGACCACTATACAGTAGCAGGGATTTCCAGACAAGGCGTTTTGGCCGATTTGGGACTGCGGGATGGGCTCGGGCAGGCCGGTGACGCGGCCGGGTAGCAGGAGGGAAAGGACGTCTCAGAGCGAACCATTGTTGGGCTGCCGCAAGTTTCGAGGACATAGTTTTGACGGCAAGTGTAGATTAGTATAGGGCTTGGACTCATCAGCGGGCTTGAGTGCTGGAGACCATCGAAGCTGATGGAACTCTTGACGAGGTAACCGGATGTGGAATAGGCTTCGTTCTACGAAGAGTCAACCCAGGATGTCAAGAAAAGAAGCGGTCTTTCTGCTATTCTTTGTGCTTCTGGCGCCGTTTGGTGAGTCCTCAGCCTACGGAGAAGAGCCGGTTTCGGGCCTCTGGCAGCTCAGAAGCTCCTCTGGAGGCTCGTTCCTTTCCCTCCCGCCGGATTCGCTGGCATCCTTTCCGAGGCACTACAGACTCAGGATCGAGCAGGACCCGCGCAATTATTTTGTCTCCTATGACCATGAGGACAACACGGTTTCGCAGAGCGTCTCCGTAAGTGACATCGAAATCGGCCCCCCGAAGATTGAATATCTGAATGACTACCTTCAAGAAATAACGTCGCAAAAGCTTGCCATACTTTTCAAAGGGACCTCAAGACTCGGGCTCGCCGGAGCGAAGGCGAGCGGCGGCAGGCCCACGAGCCTTATCCACGTGGAGATACCAGTCCAGTTTCCAAAGGCAGTCGGCGCCGTAATCGGGCAGGGGGCCAAGCTGGATGTGGCAGGTTCGGAAAGCATAACCTTCGGCGGTTCCAGCACCTGGCTTGTCAATGAGCCGATTACGGAGAGAGGGAGAACGTCCAGATTCCCCCAGCTTGAGATGAGGCAGGATATGGTTGTCAAGTTGAGTGGAACCGTCGGGGACAAGGTGAAGGTTGATGTTGACCAGAACTCAAACGTTCTGACAGATCTCGAGAACAGGGTGAAGATCAGGTACGAGGGATATGAAGACGACGTCGTGAAGAGCATAGACCTCGGGAATACGAACCTCGTTCTTCCGGGAACGCAGTACGTGAGCTACGGAGGAAGGCACGAGGGCCTTTTTGGAATAAGAGCAGTATCGAAAATTGGAGATATTGACCTGACAACCATTGCCAGCAAGGAGGAAGGAAAGACCGAAAGACGGACGTTTGTAAAGAAAAGCAAGCCCGTGATAGACGATCTGAGTTACTTCAAAAGAACGTACTATCTTCTCGACGATCCCCAGGTCTATGCTGCTTTCTTCTACAATGATTCCGTGGGGAACTTTCCAAATCTCACGAGGGACAGTAACAACCTGGGCCGCTTCCCGCTTAATGTGTCGTCGCTTCAGCTCTACACGGATGACAGGATACTCTCCACAAATCGCGGATCGATAACGGGGTTCGCCTATATCGATCCTGCAAGAACCGGGAGCGATTCCTTGCAGGGAGATTTCGATCTCAGGGCGGTCCAGGACGACTACACAATTGAGTACCTTGATACGGAGAAGAGATTCCCAATACTGGCTCTGAGGACGCCGATTCCCGAAGGCAATCTCCTGGCGGTGTCGTACGAAGACTCGGTCAGAGGAAGAGTCGGATCAGTGACCGGCAACTTGAGGCTCAAGATTCTCAAGGTTCCTTCGAGTGAGATTACTATCGTCCCAACCACCGGTCTTTATGACAAATCGAACAAATGGTTCTCCACGATCAGACTTGAGCTCAGGAATTTCTACAGTCTGGATGCGAGACGAATAAGCACCGATGGATTCAAGCTCTCAATAAGAAGAAAGACCGCGGGCGGCGACGACAAGGACTACGAAATCATAAACGGGGTTTCGGTGCCTTACGTTCAGGTTCTCGGCCTTGACAGGGGCGGAACATACGATTCCAGATGGAGAGACATCCCTGACGGAAAAATCGACCCATGGTACGTGGATCTTGAGAGAGGGCTCGTCCTTTTCCCTGATCTGAGGCCGTTCGCCCCCGATTCGTTCGACATCGGACTCTACGATGCCGCTCTGCATCCGGAAGATTGGTGGAAGCGGTGGCCTTTCTTCAGTCAAAGGCCAGACACGCTGATGGGTGATGAAGCAAACCCGCTTGTCTATGATAAGAGGTCGCCGATACCAGGAAGCGATTCGAAATATTACATGGAGGTTGAATACATAAGTTCGCAGTCAACGGTCGACCTGGGCGTGACAAACATCATAAAAGATTCAGAAGTTGTGAAGCTTGGCGACAGAAAGCTGAATCGCGGGACCGACTATGAGATTTACTACGAGACCGGAGAAATAAGACTCCTGGCTGATGACGCAAAGTCCTCGTCCGCTGACGTTTCTGTCGACTACTCCTATCTTCCGTTCGGGCCCCAGGCGCAGAGCACTCTCATGGGATTCTCCGCCTCATACAAGCCCGGGGCGGGACCTTCATTGGCAACCACCTGGATATATGAAAGCAAGGGCGCCTCGGAGGAAAGGCCAAAGCTTGGAGGTGAGCCGTCGCGCACCATGGTCGGAAGCGTTACGGGCAGCTTCAGGCAGAATCCTGAATGGATGACGCGTCTCGTCAACGCGCTGCCGCTGGTTAGAACGACGACTCAGTCCTCGTTTTCAATCGCCTCGGAACTTGCAATGAGCTTTCCGAATCCCAACACAAGAAACGAGGTTTACATTGATGACATGGAAGGCAACAAGGAAGTAGTATCCGCAAGCGTTTCAAGATACGGGTGGTTCCATTCAAGCGTCCCGCCGCGGGTTCCATCGAACATAGAGAAAGTCGCCAGACTTGCCTGGTACAATCCCCCGACGGCTGTGAAAGACAGAGATCTCCGGCCTCAACTCAGGCCCGAGGAGGGTGACAATCCCATTGCGGTGCTGGAATTTCACCTCCTGCCCAGGCTTGGCGGTATCGATCCCCAGTGGGCAGGCGTGACGCAGATAATCTCAAGAGGAGGAGAGGACCTGACCAAGGCTCAATTCCTAGAAGTGTGGGTCAATGATTTCAGCCCCTTGGATAGGGCTAGCCTTGTGGGGAAGAAACTCCACATCGATCTCGGATCTGTAAGTGAGGACGCGGTATGGCGCCCCGACAGTCTTCCCAATGCCAAACTTGATACTGAAGAGAAACGGGTGCCGGACGGCATACTGGACGCAGATGAGGATACGGGGCTCGACGGCGTTTTCACAAAGGACGAAAGGGAAATCTGGAAATACGGGACAGCGGACGATCCGCATGGCGACGATTATCCGACGGGCACAATCGATTACTGGAAAATTAACGGGACAGAAGGAAACCAGAGATTGGACACGGAGGACCTGAATCTCAATGGATACCTCGACACCGGTGAGAATTTCTTTGAGTTCTCGATAGATCTGGGTGACCCGGAGAAATATGTGAAGACCGACGTGTACAGGGATTTTCACAGCCAATATCCGTCTGTTGTGGGTCCGGAGAACGGGTGGAGGCTCTTCCAGATTCCGATAAGCCCGGAGGCAGTTGACACAACCGTGGGACAGCCGAGCTGGGATCTCATAAAGCACATGAGAGTCTGGCTTGACGGATTCAACACGGACACCAGGATTCAGATTGCCTCGATAGAAGTGGTTGGAAACAGGTGGGAAAAAGTCCCGCTCACACAAGCCCAGTCCACCAGGGGCACAGCGACAAGAATTGGCGTTCTCAACAACAAGGAGAATGGGAACATTTACACGCCGCCCTTCAATCCGGGCGAGCAGAGCCGGATTGTGAAGAGAGAACAGTCCCTGGTCCTGGGCTTTGAACGTCTTGCTCCGAGAGATACTGTTCTCATCTTCAAAGCTTTTTCATCCGCAAACAGATACACGCTATACAGCTCACTCAAGTTCTATGCGAAGTGGTATCCCCCGCCCGTCTGCGCTGATGCAGACTCGTGCGATCCGAACCACGTCAAGTTCCTGATGAGAGTCGGCGCCGAGGACAGCTACTACGAATACGTGGTCCCGGTAACCACCGGGTGGCAGCCATATGAGGTGAAAATCGCCGACCTGAGCAGGCTGAAAATCGGAACGATTCCGGGCGCATCCCTTGACACTCTATACGTTGAAGACGGCAAGACCTTTCGCGTGCGTGGGAATCCCTCGTTCACCAGTGTGAGAATGATCCAATTTGGGGTTGCGGTTGACTCGAGTACGGCCCTAGCCCAGTCGGGCGAAGTCTGGATCGACGAACTCCGGCTCTCGGAGGTCAAGAGAGAAACAGGAACGGCCGGCTGGGTGAATGCCGAGGCAAGATTCGCCGACCTTCTTTCGCTTGCTGCGACGTACAGGAACGAAGATCAGGATTTCGTTTCAGTCGGACAATCCAGCCCATTCGGCGCGAGCTCAACCCGGATGAGTCTCAGCGGCAGCTTCAACCCTCACAAATTCGTTTCCGGATTGGGAGTCTCTCTGCCGGTCACGTTCTCCAGGGACAAAGCCTCCAGTCTTCCCAAGTTCAAAACAGGGTCCGACGTCATCTTCGGAGCAGAGGATAGGAAGAGCGAGCTTTCCGAGAACGTTTCGCAAAGAGTCGGAGTGAGTTTCAGCAAGAATCCATCCAGAAGTTCGATCATGAAATATACCGTGGACGGGATAACGGCCAATTTCGCCTTGAGCAGTAGAGTTGCGTTCGGGCCGACTTCGAGAGATTCCTCGGCCTCAAGAAGCACGCAGGTTGCGTACATTATTTCACCTCGAGGAGGAAAGCCTTTGACGATTTTTTCAAGGACTGCCAAAAGCGGAGCGAAAAGAGAGCTGAAATTGTTCCTGCTTCCGGAAAATGTGAATCTCAATGTTACGAGCTCGGAATCACGCAGAAGACTCTACGACCGGTTTGCTTACTCCCCGGGAAGCGGGCTTCTCCTGAGAAATGAAACAGTCTCGCGGGCATCTGCCGCCAATCTGAACACTACATTCAATCCCATATTGAATCCGTTCCGGACGAGCTACTCCTTCTCTTCAACGAGAGACCTAATGCTCGCAAATAGAATAGGGCAACTCGGCAACATGAATATCGGGACTGAGATCAGAAGAAGTGAGATGGCCAACATAAGCTACAGTCCGAAGGCATATTTCTTCAAAATCTTCTCCCCAACCGTGAGCGCCTCCGGAACCTATTCAGAGTCCCGCGGAGCCGAGCTTGATCCGACGGGTGTCCCGGGAAGGATTAGAAATATCGCAAACGGGAACTCGATCGGCTTGAGGGGAATGCTGCCCGTAAAACTACTGGGGCGCTCTCTTTCCTCTTTCGGTGCGAAGCCGGATACGGCAAAAGGTCCGCCGAATCCGATCTCGTTGATTTTCGGGACTCTCGCAAAATTTTCAGATGTGTCCGTCAGCCGGACGATTTCAAAATCTACGGCATTCGGAAGAGTCTCGACTGCTCCAGACTGGAAATATCATCTCGGTATTTCAAAATCAATACGCAGTGACCCGGAATCCAAGAAAAGGATACCCGATGAAAGCTCGACGACAACCCAAACATCCGCAGGTACCAGGGGCAGCCTCTCGCGCACCGCGTCGATTGACCTCAAATACGACCTCAGGAACACAACCAGGGAGTACAATAGCTCGACGACATTCTCGAAGTCAGGGACATGGCCAGATGTCCGGGTCACAATGAGCTCGATTGAAAAGCGGTTGGGATTTGGCAAGATCCTATCCTCTCTCAGCCTGGAAAGCGGCTACTCCAAACGAAACGACTCCAGCGGGACAAAGGAGTATGGAGTAGAAACCGAGAGCCATACGAAAAACCTGTCTCCTCTTCTATCTGCGAGCGGCACTTTCAAGAGCGGCATGAGAGCAAGCTTGAGTTCATCAAGGAGCACTTCGACGACTGAAAGATTCAGAGGGAGATACACTCTGCAGACCACTAACAGCTCATCGTACAGAGTGAATGTTCAGCACACGATCAAATCTTCAAAGGGAATGAAGATTCCCGGAAAGAAGGAATTCAAACTGAAAAGCAACGTGAACACGAACGTTGACATCAACTACACCAAGTCCAAGACTTCCTATGCGGCAGAAGGTCAGGACACCAACATTCTTGACGACAGAAACACTTTCTCACTGAATGCATCCGCCGCCTATAACTTCAGCGCGAACGTGACCGGAAATGCGCAGCTTACAGCCAGCCAGAACGCAAACGTCAAGGAGAATAGAACCTGGCGCACGGTCGGGCTTCTGGCATCGGCCGAAATCAGGTTCTGATGGCGCTCGACCATGCTCGGCTCCTCGAGATGTCCTTTCCCTCCTGCCGAAAATGTCGATCCTTCTCGGACTCGCTCTCTCGAATTTGCGCTATGGCGACTGAGCCCCTCGCTGGCTCCGCTCCGGGATGACCCATTCATTGGCTCGCCAGGCGGGGAATCCTTGCCCCTCCCACCCTCTAAAGGGCTGGGTATCCCCACCTTGCTCGCCAAGATGGGTTCCCATCCCTCCCGCGAAAGCCAGCTTACGGCTCAGCGCCATCACAGACCTTCAGTACGCAAAATGGCGTGAGTACACGCTGTCTGATAGGAGGTAGTCTTGAAGAAATCCGGTGATTTCGTGTTGATAGTAATGCTGTTGAGCTCCCTGAGTTTGAATTGCGCCTCTGGAGGGCATCCGGCTTTTGACGGCGCGAAGGCATACGAGCATCTCGTGGCCCAGGTGAACCTGGGGCCAAGAAACCCGGGCAGCCCCGGACACGAGCGGGGGAGAGAGTACATCGTGAAGGAGATGGAGAAGTGCGGCGCGACTGTGACGACTCAGGTTTTCGACGGTGTGCTCGGCGAGGGCAGCGTGAAACTCGAGAATATTATTTCATCTTTCTATCCGGAGGAGAAGACAAGAATCCTGCTGGCCGCTCACTGGGACACAAGGCCGTGGGCAGACCTGGACAGCCCGGAAAATGCCGACGAACCCATCCCTGGGGCAAACGACGGAGCATCAGGAGTAAGCGTTCTTCTTGAAGTCGGACGGCTTCTCGGAGAAGCAAAACCTCCCGTCGGCGTGGACATAGTCTTCTTTGATGGGGAAGACCTCGGTCAGCCGGATAGACCGGACCTCTACAGTCAGGGAGCGCGATTCTATGCGAAGAGCCTGGGCGCGACCGCGCCGTCTTTTGGAATAGTCGTTGATATGGTCGGAGACAAGGATCTATCAATCTACAAAGAGGGTTATTCCGTGATTAGTGCCCTTGGCCTCACATCGAGAATTTGGGAGACCGCCAGGAACTTGAAGGTTCAGCAGTTCAAGAACGAGGTGAAATACACTTTGATTGATGACCACATTCCCTTGATTGACGCGGGGATTCCGACTTCCCTGCTGATAGATTTTGACTATCCCTCCTGGCACACGCTCAGGGATACTCCTGACAAGTGCTCCCCGCAAAGTCTCGAGGCAGTCGGCAAGGTCGTCACCGAGCTCGTCTATTCGACCAAGCCCGCCCTTCTCAAGACCAGGCCAAGGAAATCCCCAGGATTCTAGCTCGCTCAGCACAGTTACCCCCAACCCCTCAATTTCACCGAAGTTTGTGCTTGCCAGACTTCTCTGACTGGTGTAAATTGGAGTTTACGTGAGTGGGTGTTGCTCTTCCCACTCATTGGCTTTTTTGGAGATTGGGGTGAAGAACAAGGAACGTCATGCCGGCAAAGATGAAGCTCCGCCTGCCGAGAGCTTTGCGGATCTGAAAAAACGACTCAGAGGCATGGTGGGAGATGTTGTTTCCAGTGAAGTTATGGAGCTCGTTGACCTCCAGTACGTGAACGCCGGGGGGAGATGGACTCTCAGAGTCTTCGTTGATAAACCGGGTGGCGTTACAGTCGATGATTGTGCTAATCTGTCCCGGAGGCTCTCAGACGTGCTGGACACTGAGGATGCGATTCCTCATAGATACTATCTTGAGGTTTCCTCTCCGGGCGTCGAGAGGGCGATTACCGGCGAGAAAGACTTCATTAGATTTGCGGGGAAGGTCGCATCCATAAAGACTTTTTCCCCTGTTTGCGGGCAGAGACGTATTGTTGGTCTGATTGAAGACTGCAAGGAGGGTATGCTGACCCTTCGGACGAAGGATGGCGAGCTCTTGACCCTGCCGCTGTCAGGCATCGAAAGGGCGAATCTCAAGTTTGACGTGTGGAGGAAGAAGTAGAATGAGTTACGAAATAATTGAAGCTCTGGGAGAAATTGCAAGGGAAAAGAGCGTCAACATGGCGATCATTATTGAGACCCTTGAAGCAGGGCTTCTCTCTGCCGCAAAGAAGAAATATGGCTCCTCTGCCAACATAGAAGTGAAAATCGATGAGACCAAGGGTGTCATTCTAATGACTGCGAAGAAGAAGGTCGTGGAAAAAGTGGAAGACCCTATGGCGGAGATAAGGCTTGAAGAGGCGAAAGCCATTTCGCCCGAGACTCAGGTAGGTGAACTGGTCAGCATCGCCCTCCCGGTGGCGGAGTTCGGGAGAAACGCCATTCAGGCGGCAAAGCAGGTTCTTATCCAGAAGGTCAGGGAAGCGGAAAGGGAAAGAATTTTCAAGGAATATCAGGAGAAGATAGGCCGGCTCGTCAGGGGACAGGCCCAGCAGATTGACAGGGGCAATGTGATAGTCAAGCTCGAGAAAACAGAGGCAATTCTTCCCTCGAGAGAGCTCGTTGGAAAAGAAAGATACAGGCAGGGTGACTATGTGAGAGCCATTGTGTGCAGCGTTGACAAGTCGGCCAAGTTGCCGCAGGTGACTCTTTCCAGGACTCATCCGGATTTCCTGAAGAGACTATTTGAGAGTGAAGTCCCCGAGATTACCGAAGGAATCGTCGAGGTGAAAGGAGTCGCAAGGGAGCCGGGATCACGTTCCAAGATATCTGTTCTCTCTCACGATGAAAAAGTGGATCCGGTTGGGGCCTGCGTTGGAATAAAGGGTTCGAGAGTGCAGTCAATTGTGAGAGAGCTTGGCGGGGAAAGGATTGATATCGTTCCGTGGAGCCATGATCCAGTTGTTTTTGTGACCCGCGCCCTGAGTCCTGCCAAGGTTCTTCAGGCGAAGCATGAGGAGACAGAGAACCGGGTCTATGTTGTTGTTCCGGATGACCAGCTTTCGCTTGCGATCGGAAAAGGCGGACAGAATGTGCGGCTTGCCATGAAGCTCTGCGGTGCCAAGATAGATCTCGTGAGCAAGTCCGAGCATGACAAGAGGACGGAGCCTGAAAAAGCGGAGGCAATTGACATAGAGAAAATAGACGGCATCTCGGAGAAACTTGCCGCGAAACTAAAAGATGCCGGTATCAAGACCGGAGAGGATCTCGTGAAGGCAGGAATCGAGGGACTTACTTCTATACAGGGCATAGGGGAGAAGACCGCCAACAAACTTCTCGAACTCGCCGGGCAAATGACTGCCGAGGCTGAGGAAGAGAAACCGGAGACTGCCGATTCGGAGGAATCGACCGCTGAGGAAAGCTCCCTCCAGGAAGAAGAGGAGATTTGAAGAAGAGAATATACGAAGTAGCAAAACAATTCAGCATCTCAAGCGAAGCCCTTCTTGAAATCGTGAGAGGGATGAACATCCCCGTGAAGAGCCATATGAGCGCCATTGATGAGGCGACGATAGAGGCAATCAAGGGGAAGTTCGAAAAAGAGAAGGAAGCCGCAAAAGAAGAGTTTGCCCGGAAGAGAGAAAAGATCCTTCAAAGGGAAGAGAAACTTGCGCCCAAGAAGCCGGTCGTAATAACAAGACCTACGGATGATAAAACGCGGGCAAAGCCTTCGAGAAAGAAGCGAGTTGTTGATGAAAAGACTGTAATTGAGAGCGTGAAAAAGACTCTTGCCTCTCTTGAGACCGGAAAGCACATCAAGAAGAAGAGGAAAAAAGAGACGGACGTTGAAGAAGAAGTTGTCGAACAGAAGCTGATCAAAGCAACTGAGTTTATCACCGTTTCCGAGCTTGCAGGCAAGATGGAGGTCAAGCCGCAGGAGATCATTTCTACGTGCCTCAAACTCGGGCTTCTGGCAAACATAAACAGACGGCTTGACAAAGACGAGATCCTTGCCGTCACAGATGAGTTTGGATTCGAAGTTGAGTTTGTTCAGGAGTACGGCCTCGAAGTCCTCGAAGAAGAGGAGAAAGAGGCGCCTGAAGTCCTTGTGGCCAGGCCGCCGGTTGTTACGGTGATGGGGCATGTTGATCACGGAAAGACATCTCTTCTGGATTTTGTCCGCAAGACAAATGTGATTGCCGGTGAGGCAGGCGGGATAACCCAGCACATAGGCGCTTACGAAGTTTTCCTGCCCGGCGGCAAGATCATCTTCCTTGATACGCCCGGCCACGAGGCGTTTACATCCATGAGGGCACGCGGTGCGCAGGCAACTGATATCGTTGCGCTTGTGGTCGCCGCCGATGACAGGGTTATGCCCCAGACCATCGAAGCAGTCGATCATGCGAGGGCCGCCGCAGTTCCAATTGTTGTTGGGATTAACAAGATTGATCTTCCGAATGCGAATCCGGACCTTGTAAGGCAGGACCTCTCCAAGATCGGGCTCCTTGCCGAGGAGTGGGGCGGAAAGACAATCTGCGTTGATATATCTGCGAAGACCGGGAAAGGCGTTGATAGGCTGCTTGAGATGATTCTGCTCACGGCCGAAATGCTTGAGCTCAAGGCCGATCCGACAAAGATGGCCAAGGGTGTCGTGATCGAATCAAGAATGGAAGGCGGAAGGGGAATCGCCGCAACCGTTCTTGTTCAGAACGGCACGCTCAAGGTCGGGGACGCCTTTGTAGCCGGCGGTCACAGCGGAAAAGTGAGGGCAATGTACAACGAGAGGGGATTGAAGGTTCAGGAGGCCCCTCCATCCACGCCGGTCGAAGTGTTGGGTTGGTCGGGGGTGCCGCAATCGGGTGACAGTTTTGCGGCAGTCAAGGATGAGAGAACTGCCAGGGAGATTGCGGGCAAGAGACAGCAGCTCCAGAGGGAGCATGAATTCAGAATGTTCAGGCACATAACTCTTCCCGAGCTCTATGATCAGATAAAACAGGGCGGCGTCAGTGAGCTCAATCTGATAATCAAGGCCGACGTTGACGGCTCCGCAGAGGCGCTGAGCGACGCTCTCACGAAGATAGACTCTCCGGAAGTGAAGCTGAACATAATCCACAGGGGTGTCGGGCACATAAGCGAATCGGATGCTCTTCTTGCAGCCGCTTCAAATGCGGTGATTATCGGGTTTCATGTGAGACCTGATGCCGGAGCATCAGAGCTTGCCGCCAAAGAGAAGGTTGACATACGGCTCTACAAAATCATTTATGAAGCTGTTTCGGACCTTAAGCATGCCATGTCAGGTCTTCTCAAGCCCGAGCTGCGCGAGACGATATTGGGTTCTGCTGAAGTGAGAGAGGTGTTCAGACTTTCCGGAGGCAGCGTCGTTGCAGGGAGCTACATCCTCAATGGTTCAATCAAGCGAAACAACAAGGCAAGAGTGCTGAGGAACCAGGATGTCGTCCACGACGGAAGAATTTCATCCCTGCGAAGATTCAAGGAAGATGTGAAAGAAGTCACGAGCGGCTTTGAATGCGGGATTACCGTGGAAGGATTCGATGACATCCAGAAGAGGGATGTCATAGAGGCCTATACGATTGAAGAGGTTGCCAGGGAACTCAAGTAGTGGTCGGTTCTCTCACACTTGAACTTCACATCCCGGCAAGCAATTCCCTCAAGGCGAAGCGTTCGGTTCTTAACAGTGTGAAGGAGAGGATAAAGAACAAGTTCAGCGCCTCTGTCGCGGAGGTGGACAATTTTGACCTGTGGCAGAGAGCGACGATAGGAGTGGCAGTAGTTTCAAGTGAGAAGGGAATAGTCGAGAATATCCTTGCATCGGTCGTCAGATTGGTTGAGGCGGACGGCAGGGTAAATCTCCTAGACTACCAGATCGATTTTCTCTGAACTCCATTCCCGGGCTGTTCAGCGGAAGAACGGAGTCCGGAGTCCCCCGAAGGCCGGATTCAGGAAAGGGGCGCAAGGTGGAATCTTCCCGTCCTGAAAGGCTTGGCGATCTTCTCCGTGAGGAAATCAGCGATATCATCCGGCGGAGATTGAGAGATCCAAGGGTCGAGCTTGCCACCGTAACCGACGTCGTTGTTGCTGGGGACCTGAAATTTGCAAAGGTCTTCATCAGCAAGTTTGGAAAGGAGCATGAACTTGAAGATGCTGTTCGCGCTCTCGAACATGCTTCGGGATTCATCAGGGGTGAGCTCGGAAAGAGGCTCCAAATCAGATTTATCCCTGAGCTCAGCTTCAGGGTGGATAAATCCATAGAGTATGGCGCCAGAATTGAGAAAGTTCTCAAGGAGATAGATGAGGAAAGAAAATCTCGTGGAGGCGAAGGAACTCCTGAAGATAAGGGAGGTCCTGAAGAATGAAGTAAGCTTTACTGTAACGACCCATGTAGACCCCGACGTTGATGGGTTAGCCTCGCAGCTTGCTCTTTTTTCGCTCCTGAGGGAATCGGGCAAGGAAGTCAACGCCATGAATCAGGACCCGGTCCCGTCGATCTTTTCATTCCTCCCGAACGCGCAGAGCATAATCTCGCTCAAAGACAACATCGATTCCCTGCATCAGGTGCTCATTGTGGTTGATACCGGTTCTTCTTCCAGAATCGGATATCCTTTTGATGCTCTCAGAGCACGGGCCCGGACCATCGTCAACATAGACCATCACAAGGGCAATGGAATGTTCGGGGACGTAAATCTTGTTGATTCCTCAGCGAGCGCGGCAGCAATTCTCATCGCCGATCTGATAGAACATTTGGGAGTCCCGATAGGAAAGGAAAGGGCGACGCTTCTCTATGCCGGCATTCTTGCGGATACAGGTTCATTCAGGTTTCCGAATACATCTGCCAGAGGCCTGATGACGGCGGCTCTCCTGGCTGACGAGGGGATCGATGTCGGCAAGATTGCTTCAGGAATCTATGCGGGCAAGTCTCTCGCTTCAATGAAGCTCCTGAGTCTCGCCCTCTCAAGTCTGGAAGTCGCAGAAGGCGGGAAGATTGCGGTCATGAGTCTTTCGATGGCCGACTTCAAGAAAACCGGAGCAAAGGGAGAAGATTCCGAGGGATTTGCTTCCTACGCAAAATCCATCAGCGGGACGTTGATCGGGATTTTCTTGAGGGAAGCAGGTCCTGGAACCGTGCGCGTGAGTTTTCGATCGGATGGAATGGTTGATGTCGACAAGATAGCCGGGCTCTTCGGCGGCGGCGGCCATGCCGGTGCCTCCGGGGCACAGGTTTCGGGGACCGTTGAGGAAGTGAAGAAGGAGGTGCTGGTCCGAGTTGCACCGTTCGTATCCAGCTTGGGTCATGCTGGTTGACAAGCCGGAGGGCATGACTTCGTACGGCGTTGTAGCCCACGCAAAAAAGGTGTTCAAGGCAAGAAGAGTGGGCCACACGGGCACACTCGACCCTTTTGCCACGGGCCTTCTCATTCTTTGTTTCGGCAAAGCGACAAAAATAGCCGGCTTTCTGGTGGAGCTTGAGAAAGAGTATGTGGCCGGAGTCAGGCTCGGGCAGAAGACGGACACTGACGACCTGACCGGAAAAGTCATGGAGGAGAAAAAGGTCGGGACTATCTCAAAGGATGAGATTCTCGCCGTCCTGAAGAAGTTCGTCGGCCGGACTGAGCAGCTTCCTCCTTCTGTTTCTGCTCTAAAATACCAGGGCGAGCGGCATTATGCGCTTGTCAGAAAAGGTATCGAGGCGAAGAGAACACCGAGAGAAGTTGTCATGCGTGAGATTGAACTCCTTGACTTCGCGCCTCCGGATCTGACTCTCAAGGTTGTCTGCTCAAGAGGGACCTATGTCCGCGCGCTGGCAAGGGATATCGGGGAAGCTTTGGGGGTTGGAGGCCACCTGTTCTCCTTGAGAAGGACGAGGATGGGCGAGTTCCAGGTTGATCAGGCAATCAAGTTCTCCGAGATCGGAGAGGAGCCGCACGAGTCTCAGGCGAAATCGCGTCTTACGATGGACGAAGCCCTCTCATTTCTTGATGCCATTTCTATCAGGGAAGAGAGCGTAGGCAGGTTTCTGCATGGAGTGCCGCCCTTGAAAGACGAAGTGCTTTCGCAGCCGAACGAATGGTCGGGCCTCAAACGCGTGCTCGGAGAGGACGGCCGGCTTCTTGGGATTGCGAATCTTTCGACGGCCGGCGAGGTGAAACTTGTCCGGGTCCTGAGCGGTTCAGGGGCAGGCAATGAGAATTCCTGAATGCGTTGTTACCATAGGGGTCTTCGACGGCGTCCATATAGGCCACAGGGCAATCTTGAGCGAAGTCGTCTCACTCTCTGAGAAGAGAGATGGAAGGCCCGTGGCGGTGACATTCGAGCCGCACCCCGACCGGGCGCTCGGGAAACCCATGAGAGCTGCGCGAATGACCACGCCTTCCGAGAAATCGCGCCTTTTTGCAGAGCTTGGAATCGAGTTCCTCCTGGTCGTTGCCTTTGACAGAAAAGTGGCGCAGATGGAAGCAGATGAGTTCATTGACGGCTTCATACTGACCAGGTTTGATATGAAGACACTCGTTATCGGACACGATTTCTGCATGGGCAGGGAAAGAAAGGGTGACGAAGAGTACCTTTCCAAGCTTGGTCTTCAAAGGGGATTCGATGTCAAAGCGATTCCCTCCTTTCTGTTTGACGGGAAGCCGGTCAGCTCAACCTGGGTGAGAGAAGCTATTCAGTCCGGGAGTATCGAGCTTGCAAGGAACCTCCTCGGCAGATATCCGACGATCTCCGGGAGCGTGGTTCAGGGACACAAGAAGGGAAGGGAGCTGGGCTTTCCGACTGCAAATCTGGATATTCGCGAAGGCATCGTGCCGGGAGACGGAGTTTACACGGTATTCGCAGAAGTAGAAGGAAGAAGCCTGCCCGCTGTCCTGGCCATAGGCGAGAGGCCGACGCTCAAGAGGAAAGGGAGGTCGGTTGAGGTGCATATTCCGGGCTTTTCCGGGGACCTGTACGGCAGCTCAATAAAACTGTATATTGTGACGATGCTTAGGAAGGAGAAGCTATTCGCCGGAGAAGCTGACCTTAAGAAGGCTATTGAGCAGGACATCAAACGAGGCCTTGAGATTCTTAAATCGGGGAGAGGGGCTTGACAAAAAGCCGGGCGATTTCTCTTTGACTCTTGAATTAGGCCTGTGCTAGCATGTCCGGGTGGAACATCGGTATCTCAACTTGCAGGAGGTGAGGCATAAGGTGCCGCTTTCAAAAGAAGTGAAGAAGGAAGTCATTGGTAAATTCAAGATCCACGAATTCGACTCCGGCTCTCCAGAAGTCCAGATAGCCCTTCTTACGGAGAAGATCAAGTATCTGACCGAGCACTTCAAGGTCCACAAGAAGGACCATCATTCAAGACGGGGCCTCCTCAGAATGGTCGGACAGAGAAGGAGGCTTCTCGGCTATCTGAAGGTAACCAAGATAGAGAGATACCGACAGATAGTGAAACAGCTCGGTCTAAGAAAGTAAGGCTTCACGGATTGTTTTCCATGGGTAGGTCTCTGGAGAAACTGGTTTCTTACCCCTTTCCAGCGAGCTGCCCTTATTCTTTCTAATGGAGGTAGATGAATGAAACACAGTGTAAGTATTGAGATCGGCGGTCGGACTCTTACTCTTGAAACCGGCAGAGTCGCCAGGCAGGCCTCCGGAGCCGTGACCGTTCAGTACGGTGACACAGTGGTTCTCGTGACTGCTGTTGCCTCGAAGGAGCCTATTGAGGCCCGGGACTTTTTCCCTCTGCTTGTCGATTACCGGGAGAAATCCTACGCGGCGGGAAGAATTCCAGGAGGTTTTTTCAAGAGGGAGGGCAGGCCTACCGAGAAGGAAGTCTTAAGCTCGCGTCTCATCGACAGGCCGATGAGACCGCTCTTCCCGAAGAACTACCGGAAGGAAGTCCAAGTAATAGCGACGGTTCTTTCCTCTGACCAGGAAAACGACTCTGACGTGCTGGCGCTTATCGGCACCTCCAGCGCATTGATGATATCCGAGATTCCTTTCCACGGGCCGGTTTCCGCATTGAGAATTGGGGCGAAGGACGGGTCGTTCATGATCAATCCGACCTTCAAGGAGCTCGAGACGAGCGACTTGGATATTGTCGTAGCAGAGAGAGACGGGTCGGTCGTGATGGTTGAAGGTGCGGCAAAGGACGTTCCTGAATCCCTGGTTCTCGGAGGTCTTCGTACTGCGATTGAGCTGACTTCGAAGATAAACCAGCTCCAAATCGAGCTCGCAAGGGCTGTCGGAAAGCCGAAGGAAGAGGTTCCTCCCGAAGAGACCAATGTTGAGCTTGAAAGCGCGGTGAGAGGATTCGCGGAGAAGAAAATAGGCGAGGCAATAAGAATTCCGGACAAGGAAGAGAGGGAAGAGGCCATCTCCTCAATTCAAGAAGAGACCGTCGGCGCTCTCAGCGAGAGGTATCCGGAGAGGGAGGCACTCGTGAGAGCCTCGGTCCTGGAGATTGAAAGGACAACGCTCCGGGATATGATTTTGAAAGAAGGAAAGAGGGCTGATGGACGCAGGTCCGACGAGATACGGTCAATAAGCTGTGAAGTTGGGGTCCTTCCCAGGACTCACGGCTCCGCCATTTTCACGAGGGGCCAGACCCAGTGTCTGGCAGTCACCACACTCGGAACCTCGACCGACGAACAGAGGGTCGAAGAATTGGAGGGACGTTCCTGGAAGAGCTACATGCTGCACTACAACTTTCCTCCGTTCTCCGTCGGAGAAGTGAAGCCGATGCGCGGCCCCGGCAGAAGAGAAATCGGACACGGCGCCCTTGCAGAGAGAGCGATCCAGCCGGTTCTGCCCGATGACAACGTATTCCCTTACACCATCCGGATTGTCTCGGACATACTCGAATCAAACGGCTCATCATCGATGGCCACCGTCTGCGGCGGGAGTCTTTCACTCATGGATGCAGGTGTCCCGATAAAAGCTCCGGTCGCCGGAATTGCGATGGGTCTTGTGAAGGAAAATGAACAGGTGGCGATTCTCACGGACATACTTGGCGTCGAAGATCACCTTGGCGATATGGATTTCAAGGTCGCCGGCACAAGAAACGGGATCACCGCCTTTCAAATGGATGTCAAGATTCCCGGGATAGGATTCGACCTTCTCGAATCGGCTCTTGAGAAAGCAAGGGAAGCAAGGCTTTTCGTTCTTGGTGAGATGGAGAAGGTGATCGGAAATCCCAGGGGTGACCTGTCGCCTTATGCCCCGAGAATAATAGTCATCCAGGTCGCCCAGGAAAAGGTGAAGGACATCATCGGTCCCGGGGGCCGGATGATAAGAAAGATCATCGAGGAGACCGGTGCAGAGATTGACATTGAAGACAACGGTGAGGTGAAGATTGCAGCCTATACTGCCGAGGGCGGAGAGAGGGCCGTTGAGATAATAAAGGGAATAACGGACGATCCTGAGGTCGGCAAGCTCTACCAGGGAAAGGTAAGGAAGATAATGGAATTCGGCGCCTTCGTCGAGGTGACTCCCGGGCGAGACGGCCTTGTCCACATCTCTGAGCTGGATGTGCACAGAGTGAAGAGAGTGGAGGACGTGCTGAAGGAAGGGGATACGGTGCTTGTGAAGGTAATCGGGATCGACAAAGACGGAAAGATAAAGTTGTCCAGAAAAGCTGCTCTGTCTCCTGAGGGAGCGAAGAAGGGCTAGGCCTTTGCGCCATGCTTAGGCCATCTCCCCAAGGGGGAGAGCTAGGCTTGCGCACTGTGCTTAGGACCTCTCCCCTTGGGGAGAGGCTAGTGTAGTGCGTCATTAATATCTTGACATATAGACGTGCCTGCTGTATGCTG
>JASEGR010000042.1 GCA_030017955.1 Candidatus Eisenbacteria bacterium | reverse complement strand
CTGAATCTCGGCCCTCATTTTTAATGGGGTATTCTCTTGCAAGCGAATTTAAACAAAAGTTGTGGGGGTGTGGGGGGAGCTGGGTGGTTTTCTTTTCATACTCCTGCGAGTCTGGGGGATTCGGACTGTCAGGAGGGGGGGGTCTGAGTCCCCATGAAGGAAGACGAGTCTTCGAGTCTTCCTTCCTTTCTCAGGCGTTAGGCCCCCCCCTCCCTCGGAGGTCTTGGGTGACGATGATGTTCCTTCCTCTCACACCGCTGATACTTTTTCAATGATTGGCCTCAACTAATTTATTCCCATGTTACTCAATCTAGTGATACCTAAAATACCGACACAGTATCAATCACCTAGTGGGGATCATGTTTATTTGGCGATGGAGGCTGCTGGTATTACATATTTGTGTAGGGATTGGAGGGCGACATTTGAGAGTTTGGAGTTGCACATGCCTGCGTGTTTTGACGGGCCGTACATTCACAGGAGGAGGGTGAACACCATTCTCAATTCGAGCAGGTTCAACGACTCCATTGATTTGATTATTGGCATGAACCGGGGGGCGGTTATCTATGTGATTTTTGCGGGGCCGAGTGTGGAGGACAACTTACGCGTATTGAAGCAACGGGGTGTTCCACGTGGAACAATTACGATTGGGATCAATCGTGGGGCGGTGCATTGGGAGGCCGTGATGGGTGAGCCTGTGGATTATTTTTTGTTGGCCGATGGGTCCATTACGGAGGAGATGTGTAGGAGGTTGTGGGGTGGGTTGCCTCACTATCGGAATGGAGTATTTTGTAATTGGGTTGATCCTGGGATGGTGACTGAGGCGTTGACATATTGGTTTCGTTGTTCTGGGTTGGGGCATGAGCAGGTCTACACCGGGACGCCGTTGAGTTTACCGGCTTTGGAGTACTCGTACAACACGGGGACGATGAGTTTGCATTTGGCGGATTTCTTGGGGGCATCGGAGATTCATTTGATTGGCGCGGACTTTGCGTTGCCTGGAGGGAAGTTTCATACGGACGAGGTGGCTTATTTCAAGGACCATCGGAATGCGATGTGTTGCGAAGATATTGAGGGGAAGCTCATTATGTGTCGGGAGGATCAGTTCTGCGCCGCTCGCAAGATGGAGACGTGGGCATACATATTGTCAACATACGGGGTGAAGGTTGTCAACAGAACCGGCGCGGGACAACTCAAACGTTTCATGGAGCAGGTTCCCTTCAAATGACGTTTCATGCTTGGCCTTGGAGAGATAAGACAACCGGAGAGTGGTTGGTCAACCTGCGAGTCCGAGAGCGTGAGTGGATCGGTGAGGGCTGCATGGGACCCTACGCGGACGGGAAAGCCGCCGCCGTTGCCGCGTCGCGAGTTCGGGATGGAAAACCGGCCGGGCCGGATCAGGGGTATGCCATCCTGATTTGCTCTGAGGCAGCCCGATGAGAATAACATTCCAAGCCATCGCGGTCACCCCGTGGTCCCTCGGCGGATTCACGCTGACCGAGTTTCACGACAAGGAAGGCTGCGCGCTCATTGTCATCCAAGACAACCAAGGGATCGGAGGATTCAGAATCCTGAGTCCGACTCGGACGGTAGAGCAGGAAGAGTACGGAAAGATAACATGGATGAGATCGTAGCCTCTCCGCCCGCACCCCTATTCGTTCCTGAGAAGGCCATCGGATTGCGCCATGACTTTCTCGTGCTGTTTCACCGTGGCATGCAGTACAAGACTATCGCCTCCAAGTATGCCCATCTCGGACTCGACCTCGAACACATCATCAACGCGATC
Organism: Candidatus Eisenbacteria bacterium; assembly: GCA_030017955.1. Lineage (NCBI taxonomy): Bacteria > Candidatus Eiseniibacteriota > Candidatus Eiseniibacteriota bacterium. The sequence goes on along the minus strand of JASEGR010000042.1, from coordinate 24,395 downwards.
CAGACTGCAAGCGACGCAGATCATGTGAAGGCGAGAAAGACGGCTGAACTGCTTCCGAGACTCAAGGACGACAGGATCAGAGGGGCTGGACTGACCGCCGTCGAAACTCTCATCGAGGTTTGTGAGGAGGGTGACAGGGACGCGGATAGGGTAAGAGCTGCCGCGGAACTCCTCGACAGGGGGGAAACCAAAGAGAAGAAACAGCAGGACGTGCCTCTCTGTCCCCTGACGCCGGACAACATCAAGGCATTCAACGAAGCCTTCCAGAGTCTCCATGAAGTCATCGACGCCGTTGCAGAGCCACAATATGAACTACCCGCAGGATCTAAGGTTTGACTTTTCGAGTGAGGAGGCCACGGAAGCCACGCGCCAACGCCTGAGAGACCTCTGTAAGCGCAGCCTCTTCACCCTCTGCACCGTCGTACTTGGTATGAACAAGGCCGTAAAACACGTCCACGGAACCCTGTCCAAGTTCCTCGATGACACTCCGGTCCCTGGTTGGGGTCATAGAGACGATCTTCTTGTCCTTCTCCCAAGGGGATACTTCAAATCCAGCTTCGTCACGATAGGGAAGACCATCCAAAATATCATCAGAAATCCTGCGGCCTCGACCCTCATCGTGAACGAGAAGATCGAGAACGCGGAAAACTTCCTCAAATCCATACGATCCCAATGGCAGCAAAACCGCATGCTCAGATGGCTCTATCCGGAACTGATACCCGATATCCGAAAAGTCGCATGGTCCAACCATCGCATCGAAATGCGGAGGCCTCCGGGATACGACAGACCCGAAGGGACCGTCGATGTCGTCGGTGTCGATGGCACCGTCGTCAGTAGACACTACGACGTCATCATCCTTGATGACCTCATCGCCGACGCCGCCTCCTGCTCCCCCACCCTCATGCAACACGCGAGGAACTGGGTCAAACTGGCCGAACACCTCTTCGTCGATGGAAGGGTAGGCCAGATGTACATGATGGGCACACGCTGGGCCTACGATGACATTTACAAGGACCTCATCGATGACCCCACCGTGAGGAAATTCATACTACCCGGAGAAATCGACGGTAAGTCCACCTTTCCCGAAAGGTTCCCGGATGACCACCTCGCAAAAATGAGACAGAAAGAAGGTCCCTATTTCTATTCCTGCCAGGTGCTCCTAAACCCTATCCACCCCGATAACGCGGATTTCAAGGAGTCATGGCTCATGAATTATGATCTCGACATCGAAGGGGGCGCCATTATACCGCTCAAGGACGGACTACCACAGAGGCAACTCGAACGGAAAGACCTTTATGTCGCCATGATGGTCGATCCCGGGACCGACTCGAAGATCGCCAAAAGCCGAACCGCCGTCGTGACCGCAGCAAAAGACAACTCCGGTCGCGTCTTCGTCCTGGATGTCTGGGCCAGATACGGGGCGTCCTCCGGCGATGTCGTCGATGCCGTAATCCATCGATATCGACGATTCAGACCGTCTAAAATCGGCTGGGAAGCAAATGGATTCATGAATCTGTACGCCCAAACGGTCAAGGAGAAAGCACACGCGCGAAGCATCAGCCTCCCCATCGTGACGAGGAAAGCGGGCAAGGACGGCGACAAGAACAGCCGCATACGCTCCTTGGACGGTGTCTTTGAGAGCGGAGCGGTCTATATCAGGAAAAGCCAAAAAGAGTTCGTCGAGGAGTACATCACCTTCCCCATGAGCCAAAAAAAGGATGTCCTCGACGCCCTCTGGTACCTCGTCGATGGCGGCAAAGACGGCCCCCTGCTCCGTTACCCTGACGGCCGCCAGTTCAGTAGAGAAGACGACTCCTCCAACTGGCACGAAAAACAACTCGACCGACACCTGTCCCAAGTCTCAGCCTACACCGGATATGGGGCCTGAAACCGAGGAAGACCGCCCGATCCGAACCCCGATGGATCAGGATCTCGCCCGCCGCGCCTCGCTCATCCTCTACGGAGAAACAGGCCATGAGGATCATATCCAATCGATCATCAAGGAATTCATCATCGTGCGAGGCAAAAAACCCATGATCTCCATCGTCCTCCATAAGGACCACCCTAAAACATGATAGAATAAGGCAAACATGGGAAGCACACCATACACCATAGTTCCGGTCCCAAGGGACATTCAGCAGAGCATTCTCGACAGGCCAAGGGCTACCTTGCTCACCGCGGGTGGGACCATGGCCTGTCGATTTGAGGCGAAGGGTGGCAAAAAGATTTCGGCGACCGATCTTAAGCGTGTGACTGAAATTCGGCGATATGCCGGAAGGTATTTGGTCATTCTTTCCGCCACAGGGTTCACCCCGGATGCACGAGACTTCGCGAAGCAGTATGAAGACGTTCTGCTTGTACCGGAAGCATGGACCTCTTGACTTTCGGGCACATAGGAAGAGCATCCATACCATGAAGAAATCCCAAGTGTCCGACGAAACCAGAGCCAGGATCAAGAAGATCCTCAAATCCATGCCGCCCAAACATAAGGCCGCGTCATCCAAGAAAGAGCGGGAACGTGACCCCGAGGAGGAAATCCGCAGCCTCAAGGAACGAAACCAGAAACTTGTCGCCGCCATCAACACGGCGGGCAATATCCACCGGCTGAGGCGCTACGTGTCCGAACTTGAACCCAGTGAAAAACCTGCTGCTGCGGCATAAACTGGCACTGGTCGCCCACGCCAGGAGAAAACGATACCGCAGGAAACTCAAAAAACTTCTTGGCCAAGAGGTAGGAAGAGCGAGGTAACATAAGATGGCCGGGATGCACAGCGGAGTCATGCGCCTCTCCATGGCAAAGGCAAGGAAAATGCTCAGGCATGGGAGCGTGAGGGGCAAGAAAATCACAAAGAAACAACAGGGCTACTTCGGTCTGGTGGCCGGAGGCGGCAGACCCAGCCGGATGAAGTGACATCGTTTCGATGTGGGAATTCAAAGCCATCTCAATCCCGCTGAATGGCTCCTGGATCGAGAACGTCCGAAACCTTTCCCATCATGGCGTCGAAGGATGGGAGCTGGTGCAGATTTCCTTCCAAAACGGGTACGCCGTTTTCAAGCGCCCGTTCACGCATCATGAGGAGGTGACTCCAATGAAAGATGAGACAAAACCCATGAACCTTGAAGGCTACCGAACCATCATCAGTCTGTCCGTCTACATTTTGTGGAAACTGGCGGAGGCCGCGGGCCTCGCGCCTGATACGGCCGTCAGCCCGGAAAAGAAAACCATCATCGACCAGATCCTGCTGGCCGCGGCGGGGATCTTCTCCGCGCTCAAGCTCAACAAGCTCCTGAAGAAGTAGTTGGCCATCACGCGCCTGCCCCCGTTCCTCCCCGCCGAGGAAGACGAGAAAGATATTCTCGAATTCCTCAAGGATGAACTCCAGGCGCAGGAACGGAAGAGACAACGCCTCCACGCCAAGATAGCCGACTGGGAAAAACAGTACGAGAGCATCCATGAAGGCGAGTCCAACTTCCCATGGCCGAGATCCGCCAACCCAAAAACGGGTCTGACCCAGTACGTGGTCGACACCGTATTCTCGATCCAGATGAACGTGCTGAAGGCGAACCGCCTCCCCTTCATCTGTGATGCGAAGGACAGGCGACTCCTGCCCATCTGCAAGCCGTCAGAGGAATACCTCCAGTGGTGCGCCGACAACGACAAGGATCTCAACCTATGGCCCTCCATCGAACCCGCCGTCCTGGAATGTTTGCAAATTGGAACGAGTCTCATAAAGGGCGTCTTCGAGATCAACGAGGAAACCGTAAGACTTTTCAGAAACGTCAACTTCTCGAAGCTCTGGGACAACGCGACCAAAGAAATGGAACGCGCGGCAAGAGGGAACGGCGCCATCTCGAAAGCCGAACTCATGAAGGGGATGGGATCCAAGACCCTTGAAATGATCGAACGCACCGTCGAAGTCAGCGCAACGAGGCTCTACCATGTGCCGCTCGTAGACTTCTGGTTCCCCCTGGGATACCGCGAGCTTCAGCATATGCCGTGGGTCGCCGAACGCTTTCGGGCCCGGTCCCGCCGCGGGGTCGAGAACTACATCGAAGAGCACGGCTGGATCAAGGAGAGAACCGACAAGATCAAAGAATCCTGGAAATCGGCAGGCGAGGAACGGCGCGAACTGGCCGAAGAGGATAGGGCCACCGGCACGGAGGAAGCGACGGAGCAAGTCAATACGTTCTTCGAGGTCTGGTTCGAGTGGAGATTCAAAGTCGATCCCTGGACGAAACGAAAAACCTCAAAACCAAAACGCCGTAGGTGGGTCCTCTGGTTCCATCCGGAGACCGAGACGATCCTTGGCGTCCTCCCGCATCCTTACAATAACAACATCTGGCCCTTCTTCGACTTCCACTGCCAGAGGCGGAAGAATAAATTTCTCTCCCGCGGCTTCTGCGCGATGTTTGAATCCGAGGACTCCGAATCGAACGCGATCCACAAGCAGAGGAGGGACGCCGCCACCGCCGCGAATACGATCCTTGTAAAAGCCCGGAAGAACAGCGGACTCACGACCGAAAACACCACCATCTGGCCCAACAAGGTATTTTTTATGGATGACCCTGAAAAGGACATGATGATGGAGGTCATCGGTCGTCAACTCGATATTCAATCCATGATCAATGAGGAACAGCTTTTACAGGCTCAGGTCGAACGCAAGAGCGGGATCAGCGAACTCAATAGCGGGCGCGATATGAGCCAGATCGCCAAAGGCCGGGCCTCCGCGACGGCCTTCATGGCCGGGCTAAGGGAGAATCTGAGGCGCTTCTCGAAGATCCTCGACAACTTCCGCTCGGCGGTGGGAGGCATCGGGATGCACACGCTCGAACTCGCCCAACAACATGCGCCACTCGGAAAGATTTTCTCGATCCTCGGCCCCGATGGCGCCCCGCTCGAACGCTTTTTCCTCCTTCCCCAGATGCCACTCAGAGGACGCCTCTTCGTCAAATGCTCCGCTTCGACCGAAAACATGAACGAAGAAATCCGCCGCCAAGCAATCCTTCTTACCAACAACATGCTCACGGGTTACTACAAACAGATGATGGAACTGGCCGGCATGATGTCGAATCCGAATGCCCCCCCGGAGGTGAAACTCCTCGCCGGGAAGATCGCCGAAGGAATGAACGTCATCACGGAAGAATTCCTTGAGGCTTTCGGCATCCGACGCAAGAACGAGCTTCTTGTCGAACTCCCGCCCAACCTCTCCTCGATGTCCCCCGAGATGGCAACCCAGATCATCAAGCAACAGGTTAATATGCTCAAGGCGAAGGGAGCGCCGATAGAACTCATCGATACACGAGAGCAGGGCCAACCCCAGACGCCCGCTGCCCTGCCTCAAAGTCCGGTGCCGCTACCCCCGGCACCGCAACAGGGGGCGGCTCCGCCACAACAGTCGGCCACCACGGGGCCGCCCCAGCTTCCCGCCTGACCTATTGACATCCTGGCACAAAGGCGCATTTTGTCTACGAACATGGAGAAACCTCCGGAGAACAGACTCAGCGAGATCGCCAATACCTCACGTCAGGCCATCGCGGCCTACGCGGAATTCATGAAGAATCCCGTATGGCTGGATCTCGTTCAGGCGTGGAAAGAGAATCTGGCATCCCTTGAGTGTAAGATGCGAACCTGCAGAGACCCCTACGAACTCATGGTGATTCAAGGGGAAAAGAATGCGACCTACGCTTCGATCTCTCAGCCTGTGACCAGATCCGAACAGTGGAAGAAAACCCTCGAGAACGCAGAAACCGAAATGAGGCAGGAAGCGGAAGGAGGGAAGGCGAAACTTGGCGGATATTGAACCTACCAAGTCCGAAGAGGGCAAAGGACCACCGGTGGAGGAGCCGAAAGAGGAGGTAACCGCCAAGGGACCCGACCCCATGGCGGAAGTCACCGAACTGAAGACGAAACTCGCCGCATCGGAAGCGGCGCTCCGAGAGGTCAAAGAAGGGGTACACCGAGAAATTGACACGCTCAAGTTGGCGATGCCACGCGAGAAAGGTCGCACTCTCCAACAGATCCAAGAAGAGGTTGATGAGAGCTTCAACAAGGAGGGCGCATGCGCGGGGATGACGGCTTGGGCGACCAACATCCTCGATCCGATCTTCTCAAAAATCATCGGCGCAAGAGACGAAAAAATCAACAACCTCCTAAGCCACATGGGCAAGAAGGAGCGCATGGAAGTCATGCGCGACGAACGCTGCACAGCGGAAGTCCTTTCCAGAATCGATACGGTCATGGAGAAATTGACCCTGGATCAGAGAGCGGAACCGGGCGCCTACATCGCCACATTCGAGGAAATTATAGAGGCCGAGGAAAACGCCGAACGCAAAATGCAGGCCGAGGCACAGGCTCCAACCGTCCACAGCAGAAAGAGGCAGGTAGAACCGGAGGAGGATGAGGATGGCGCCCTAAACGAGGATGAGGCCGCCTTCGCCAAGCGCGATGGTCTGGACGCGAAGACCTACAGGAGATACGGCCCGGACAGGGTGGCGAATATATGAATCGCGAGATCGAAATGGTCAAGGAACTCGTCGAACGAAGGCGCAATGGCACAGGCATCGACGCGGTGATGGCCGAGATCGAAGCCACCCATCTGAAGGACGGAAAACGCGGTCGCTGGATCGATGTGTCGAGGGGATCGAAATCAGACATGAGGGCCAGCGTTTTGAGGCGCCATGGATACACCCGCGTCAGCGGAGCGCCCGATGTAGGCGGGGTCGCCCTGTTCGAGACGAACGAGGAAAATTACCAACGACGCCAGAAAGCCAAGCAGCAGGAAGCTCTTGACCGCTATCAGGCGGGGCGGAAGGCATCCGGCGATATGATGGACAAGGAAGCTACGAAGCTCAGAGGCGTCCATCCAATCGGCAGCGATGGGGTTACAGATTTCGACAAAAAATTCAGGCCAAAAGGGGAAAAGGTGGCCATCCCGAAACCGGGAGAGGAGGAATAGCGGATGGCAACGATCACTCGTGAGCCCATGCGCCCGTACAGGTCCAACTCGATTGGGAACTTTCCCACGACCTCATTCTTCGAGGCCACGAGTCAGAGCGTCCTGTCGGGCAACAACGTCAATCAGCTCGTCGATCTGTCGAGCGGGCGTATTCGGAAGGCCAATGCGACGGCCCCGAACGCGTCCCTTGCGGCCAGCGTGACTCCGGTCGGCATCGTGACCGAACCGTTCACGAATCGGACGGCGACGTCGAACAACAAGAACACGCAGTTAGAGGTGTACACCACGGCTCCCCCTGTGAGCTTCCGGGCCAATGTCTGCCTCAACAGGGCGGATCAATCGCTCACCGCGGCGATGGTTGGAAGTAAGTACGGACTCCTCAACCTGTCATCGGGAGGTGGATCGGGCATCTGGACCGTGAACTTCGGCCAGACCACGAACACCTATGTGACTGTGTTGTCTCTCATCGATGAGATCGGCGATGTCAATGGCGCCGTCGAATTCACGTTCGAGAACGACAAGGTCCTGCCCTGGGGCGCTTAACGGAGGAGGATGAACCATGGCCATGAGAACAACCAATTTCGCAAGTCTGAGGGCGCCCGGCCTCCGCAAGGTCATCTTCGACGACCTTGAAGGCCGCCCGTTCCTCTACAAGAGACTCTTCAACGTCGATGATGTCCTACAGCGCCAGAAGCGCGGGTACATCGACGATTATCCCGTCAGCGGACTCGGCGCCATGCCGGAGAAAGCTGAAGGCGTGGGCGTCACCTACGACGAACCTGTGGGCGGGACAACCCGGCGATACACCGCCACCACGTTCGGCCTGGGCTTCCGCGTCACCTGGGAGATGCAACAGGATGATCTCTACAACGTGGCGAACCGCATGGCGAGGAAGCTCTCGAAGTCGGGACGCAACCGCGTGAATGTGGACACGTTCTATCCGTTCAACAACGGGTTCGGGACCAACTTCACCAGTTACGATTCGCTCTCCTGGTTCAACACGGCCCACACGCTTCTGCGTGGCGGGACGCAGGCGAACCGGCCGGCCGCCGAACTCGACTTCACGGTGAACAACCTCCAGACCGCTCTTGAGGTCTTCAAGAAGTTCGTCGATGATGATAATCAGTACGTCATGATCGATCCGGATCTGGTGCTGGGCGCCGTCGAACAGCAATGGAATTTCAAGGAGGTCCTGGAATCGGAACTCCGACCAGACAACGCGAACAATGCCATCAACGCGATCCTAGGTGAAAACCTCTCCTACCTGTGCAGCCCGTTCTACACGGATACGGACGGATGGTGCCTGCTCGGGAAGCCTACGGACGACCACGGCCTTCAGTGGCTCTGGCGGCAGCAATTCAAGTTCGAGGAGTCGGACGACTTCGATTCAGGGGACTCGAAGTTCAAACTGGTGGGCCGCTACGCAACCGGCGTAACGCATTACCTGGGCGCCTGGGGCACGATCGGGGCTTAGGCCCGGTCAAGGGAGGTTGATATGCCCTCCACGATCATCAACCAAACAACGGCCTTCGGATCGGGTAGAGCCGGTCAGCCGGCGGCAACGATCCTGCTCAGGGCGCAGCCCGCGGCCAACCAGCCGGCCGTCCTAGACCTCCAGAAGGTCAACGACTCCGGGACGGTCACCAATCAGTATCTCTGGTTCGATCACCTCGGACGATTGCGGACCCATACGTCGTATCCGACCGACCAGGACTCCGATGGCCGCGACATCACGGCGTCCTTGGCGGCGGGTTCCGTCAACGCCGTGGACATAGCCTCGAACACGATCACGCCGGGTCTCCTGTCGGCCTCCTCGCGGGAGATGTACATTCCCATCCCGATACCGAGCCTCAACGCAGGCACCGATGTCTCCAACAGAGTCGTATACCGTAACACATCCGTAACCACCCTTAATCGGGGCTCCTGCTTCATCGTCCTGAATACGCGGATGTCGGTCACGTCAGGCCAGAACGTCACCATCGGCATCGGAAACGCCGCGGCGGGTGACATCTTTGGCCGAACCTTCACGGCGACCGTGACGGCAGGAACTCTGACCTCGCTCACGGCTGGCAGCGCCACGACCCTTCCGGTCAGCACGAACCTCAGACTCGACGTTGTGACCTCGGCAAGCCAGGCCGTCCCAGCGGGACAAATTCTCTGGTTCCCGCAAAAGCGCGGATCGAATTAGGAGGCGCCCATGGCGGCACCAGCCGTACAAGGGAAAGCCTACACGATCTTCACCGCCGCGGGGCAGACTCTGGCAGGAGCCTCCAAGGTCTCCACCGTCTCTTGGTACGTGCCCTCAGCCGCCACCACCGCCCTCTGTGGACTCAGGTTCGGCGCCGTAGCCTCGCCTGATAGAATTGTGACCCTCGCCGCAGCGGCTTCCACTACGACAACCGTCATCGACACCGTTGATGTCTGGGGCAGGAATCTCAACGTGGGAACGCTTACAAGAGGCGTCGTCACCGTCAGAACATCGAGGGTCTAGGGTGCAATGCCAAGGAACGCCGTCGCGGACGGAAAGCCCTGGAAGGAATGCTCCATCTGCGGTTTCGATTACCCCATTGATCGCCTCCGAAAGCAAAAGGGACATTGGCGGTGTATCGACACTTGCTACGAGGACCTCTCTTACGAACGCGCCCAGCGCAGGGTACACGAGCAAACCAACCCTCCCCTAGAAGGGGAGAACAAATTCGCCTTCTATGACGGCCTCGATGAAGGCTCGGACATCTGATGCCCAAATTAAGCGCAACCTCATTCGAGTCTGAACTCACCCGGCTCACGGGTTCCCGAAACGATACCTCCACGCGACTCACCCGCTGGCGACGTGATGGCTACTGGTTCATATCCCACATCCCGGACCTACCGGAGTTCGTCAGGACATATGACCGAAGCGTCAATCCGGGCACCGTAAGTTTCACCCTGCCCGCTGATCTCAGGGCGATCTATCACATCCAGGAGATCCGTCCCACAAGGCACAAGGTCACCCTCGTTCCCCGTAGCTGGATCGACAAACGCACCTTCACGGCCGGGGACATCTCCGACGCCGCCCGTCAGGATCGAACATTCTACCTCGGCAACAGCCTCAGCGTGGGAAGGGCCTTCCGCATCACTTATCAACGTCAACCGACCGTGCCCAGTGGCACGTCCACCCATGCGTACGACGAAGCCTTTGAATCGGTTCACCTCAAGCACTCTCAATACGTCGCCATCATGGAACTTCATGGGAATGAAAGGGCAATGACGATCCGGGCCGAACACGACATGCTCCTCACGGATCTCGGAATCGACCCGAAGCGTCTGCCGCAGACCACGAGCGTCCAACAGATCGAGACGCGCAATATCGAGGTGACGCTCCGGCCCCTCATCCGGTAGCCATATATGCCGCAGAACGATCCCCGCAGAAGCGGACAGAATTACAGCCTCACACTCCGGCCCTTCACCGGACGCAACTCCGACCTCGACCAGGCAAGCATCGAGGCGAACCAGGCGAGCGGGGGAACCAACTGGACGGTGAGAAAAGGATCGCTCTTCCGCAGACCTTCGATCTCAAGAATCGGTCAACTTGCAACCCTGCCATGCGGCACGGCAAACGATATTCACCAGATATTTTCGGTTGCTACGCCCAACTTGACCGCGAGCAATAAGGGATCGGTCGATGTCACTGTTTTGCGGATTGTAGGACGGGCGGGCATTTTTCAGGTCAACTCTCCGACAACCAGGGGAAGTCTTGTTGGCAATAGTTACAACAGAGGAACTGTGTCACTCTCCACAGGGTCAAGGACGATGGCCGGAACCGGCACCGCTTGGCTGGCAAGAGGTATCCATCCCGGAGCATCGCTTACCGTGGGCGCCCAGAGTCTGGCGATTCGGTCTGTAACAAGCAACACCAGCATTGAACTTGTTTCCCTGCCATCGGCGGGGGGGACCGGCCTCTCCTACAGCACCACGCGGTACGGAACATCTCAAGGAGTTCGATCCCTCCAGGATGGAAGCATCCAGCCAGCTGTTTACTCCGCGCTATCACGAACAACCTCCTCCGTATCGGTATCGGGTGGCACAAATGTCAGGGACATCGGCGGGAGCGTAACCTCCGGAAACTTGGCCGTCACTCCGGGATCGAGGACGGTCACGGCAACCGGCGTCAGGGTCGGGAGTTGGCTTCGACTCAAGAATGATGTAGGAGCCGAAATTGATGGCCTAGACCGCCATTCTGATTTAAGGTCATACTGCCTCGTAGGCGCGACTTTGCTCAACGAGAGATTCCGCGGAACGGCAGGCGCAGGCTCCGCAGGCGCGTGGAACAACATCGCCATACGCGGACAGTTCGGATCACAACTCAATACCGGCTATGTCCAAGCTTGGGATATCAATCCGAGCGGCACGGTCACTATCTCTCAGGGATCGGCAACGGTGAATGGGACCGGGGCGAATTTCTCCACCACGCTTCTGTTGAGAGCAGGCGATGAGATAGGTCTTGAGGCTGGTGGAACAGGCATACGCTGGTATCGCATAGCATCGGTACAGTCGAACGCACAACTTACCCTGGCGCATCCTTTTGATTTTCCATCGGTCTCCGGGGTCGGTTTCTATACGAACTGGTACAGGTCGGTAACAGGCCCCGTATATGAATCCAACACGATCCAAGCGTCGAGCGGTACGGTTATAGCCAATTCCCTTCCGAATGGAACAGGCGCCTACGACAGATTCGCAATAAGACCCACTTTCTGGAAATGGGATAGTGAACCGGATCGCCGATTCCAAGTTGCGACAGCAATCCTCTCCGATCCCTCCAGAACCGCCGGAGACAATTACGAGCAGAGTTTCGTCTCTACGGCTCAGATGACCAGTGTCCACCACAATATCTATTGGGGCTACGAGAATGATACCGTGTGGACCAATGTCGCCATGACCGGCTCTGCGCGAACCTTTAGCATCACATCGAATACAGCGCCTCTTGCAAGGTTGATCGAGGCCTGGAACGGCAGACTTTTCGCCGGTGACGTTGGAGTCTTTGACGTGGCCCTTTCTGTGGTACGCACCCTCTACCCCTTCCGCATCATGTGGACCCGCGTCAACGAACCCTACTCTTGGTGGAACCAGTATCCCACCGATGGCGCCGGGGCGGCGAACATCAACAACGGAACAGGGGACTTGATCACCATGAAAAAGCTGGGCATCCAGAACGCTCTTGTCATTTATCGTGGGTACGGTATCACTCTTTTGCGACCTACGGGGGACTCGATCAACCCTTTCACGCAGGACTACCTGAACGTAGGTCCCGCGCCCATAGGACCGGACGCCCTGATCTCCTGGGAAAATGGGCATCTCTATTTGTGCCGTGACGGAAGAATCCTGAACTTCAATGGAAGTCGGATCGACGCCTTTCCCTGCCCCCTGACCCGCTTCATCGAAGACAACATCAATTGGAACTATGCGCACTGGACCCAAGCCGTGAGGAATGAAGCCGATGGGGAATTCATGTGGTTCATTCCCACAACGGCAAGCCGCAATCTGACCTATGCCATCGTCTATAACTATAGGGAGGGGAGTTGGTACATCCAGGATTTCACTGCGCATCCGCTACAGGCTGTCGCCTACGTAGACAAGCTCGACTACACTCTTGAAAGGCGTCTGTTCGCGGTCGATTCCAATCGGAATCTCGTCGCCTTCCGTTCCGACGGTCCCGGCATCGATTTCACGGCCTCCATCGGCGGCGGCACCCTGTTCAGCAGTCAATGGGTGTCGAAGGAAATGGTTTTGCCCATACCCGATCTTACCAGCGAGGACCGCGAGAAGGAGGTCAATGCCATCGAGGTCGCTTACGACCCCACCTATAGCGGACGACTGCAAATGGAAGTCTCCGGCGACGGCGGGATCAACTGGGCCAATTTCGGCACCAACACACTGACGTACGGCTCCACCGCTGGAACAAGTCTCAGCCGGGGCAATGGAATGGTGGTCGGACGGACTCACATGGTCAGGCTCACGCAGACGCCCGCGAACACGACAACTGACACGTCCATGTCGCTCAGATGGCTCAGAATCCACTACGCAGACTACGGGGCGGTACCGGCGTGACCTATTTACTTTTGGGCACAATGAGGGAGGATTAGGACTATGGGTTGGCTCGACAAAAATATCCCCGGATACAAGCAAGTGAGTGCGGCTGCTTCAGCCGCAGGGGACTGGACAAAAGGACTCCTTTTCGGCGGCAAACAGGGGGGACAGAGCCTACAGTTTTCGTCTCCGGAGCAGGAAGCGGCGTACGAGGCCCAAATGAAGGCCCTCGGAGGACCGACTGGTATGATCGCTCAGGCCACCGGTGCGGGCCAGGTAAATAAATGGGCAGCAATGGATACCGTCCAAAACTTCAATCCGGCTGTTCAAGGGCCGACGAGTTTGGGTCCTCAAGCGCAGACGCAGTTCAGCATCGGTGGCGCACCGACCGGCCTTCAACAGGCTCAGGGGCAGACCTTCACGGCGCAAAGGCCCGGAGAACTGACTGCTGCCATGCAAGGCTTGCAGGGCTTCACGCCGGACCAATCGGTGACTCAGGCTCAACAAAATCTTGCGGGCGTCATGGGCGGACTCGGAGCCTTTACGCAAGGGGCCGGAAGTGGACAGAGTGCCGCTACGCTTGCCCAGAGCGCCGCCCTCGGCAAAATGCAGGAAACCTCCATGGCCAATGCTCTTGGACAATTGAGGGAGCAAGGTTTCACCGGAGCGGCGACAGCGGGAGGTATGGGGAATCTGGCGGCCATGGCAGCGGCCCAATCAGCCGGCCAGTTCGCTCAGCAGAGAGCGCAGCTTCTTGAATCCGAACGACAAGCAGCCCTCCAAGCCGCGGGCATGCAAGGCCAGTTTGCTCAGGGAATGGGTCAGCTTGGCCTTGGTATGGGCCAGCAACGGCTCGGCGGACTCACAAGTCTGGGCGGACTCGGCAGTGAAGAGGCCAACCGAATGCTACAAGCGCAGACCGAAACGGGCAGACAGGGACTCATGGCTACGCAGATGAATCAAGATGCGGCTCTCCGCTCCGCCCAACTTGCGCAGCAGGGCGACATCGCCGGGGCTGAATTGGCTCTTAAGGGCACAGGACTGAACATGCAACAAGCTCAGGCTCTTGCAGGTATGCAACTGGACGCCGCAACAACCACCTCAAAACTAGGCCTCCAACAAGCCGGTATGCTTTCCGATCTCCAGATGCAAAACCCCCAGATGCAGGCTCTCAACGCTCAACTCCAGTACATGGGTCTGCTGTCGCCTCAGATGGCCCAACAGGGCGGCAGGAGTTACGGGGTTGTTGGAGATGTGGTCGGCGCCGTTGGGAGAGGCGCGGGTGAGGAATATGGAAGACAGCTGGTTTCATAATGGCGAATTTTAGAAACGTTCTCGCGGCGGGCTTGCTCAACGTAGGCGGCAGCAGTCTGGCCGAGGCACAAGCGGACAAACAGCGCCAGATGCTCCTTGCTCAGCAGATGGAGGAGAACGAGCGGAAGCGACAGGAGGCCATACTTGCCTCGAGTTTGCAGTCCCTTGCGATGCAGCCCCAGCCCAGACCTGAGCAAATCGGCCAAGCTGTTGATGTAAGCGGCATGGGTCCCGAAGGGCTTGAGCTTATGAAGTCCAGGGGATTCCTCACACCCGCCAGAGGAGGAACGGGCTACATGGAAGCCCCCCGTCCCGAGATCGCCCAAGCCCGTTCCCAGATCGCAATGGAGGCGGCGAAAACAGGAGAGGAGACCCAGAAAAGTATCCAAGCGGCCCAATACACGAAGGCGTTGAATCTTGCCGGAGCCGCCCAGAGCGAACCGGAACGCGAATCACTCCTTCGGCAAGCCCACTACATCAAGGGAGGATCGGACAAGGAGTTTGAGGCAGAAAAGACGAAACTTGCGATGGAAGCCAACACGATGCGTCGTCTGGATGCCCTCCAAGCCGCCGCCATGCAAATGCAACAGAGTGGTCAGATCGAATCGCTCAGCATGAGTCCAACCAGCATCGCTTTCAGTTTGAAGGGCGGGACCGGCGACACCTTCGGGGATCTCTCCAAGACAATGGATGACTTCAACAACGTCCGGGCAAGGCTCATCGAAGATCACACAAAGGCTCGCAAGCTGCCCGTCGAACAGGAGAAAATACGCAGGGAGATCGCCCTTGTATCAACCAAGGAGTTTCTCACCCTTGCGGCGATACCGGGGCCAAAGGTCAAGCAGGCTGATGGCACAGTCCGCCAACTTCCGAACGCGGCGGTGCAAACAATGCTTGACGCCTACGCCGGTGAGCTAGGCGACATCAGTACACTCGACTTCAATGATCCCTCCGTCATCGCAAGACTCGCCGGTATAATTGGGGAAGCCGCCGCGAACCGGAGCACCATGTCGAAGGAAGCCGCCGCAGCCGAAATCACCCGATGGAACAAGGCTGTGACTTGGTTGAAGGGTATCTGGAAAAGCGAGACAGGAAAAGCCAAAGAGGAGCCGGAAGACGAGGAGCGGTACCGCCGAGTCAAGCGCGGGATCAGCAGTAGGTAGGCCATGGCTGACGTTGCGGCCCTCTTCGACCGTCTTATGACCGACCCGGATTACACGAGAGCGGACCAGCAGACTCAAAAGGCCGTTCTCAACGCATTCGTCGAGGAGTTCGGCACACCTCCCCAGATGCAACGGGCGCCGAGTACAGGACGGGGCATACTCTCCTCGGCCCTCGAAACAACCGCCAAAACAGCCATGTTCCCGCTTCGCGCGGGGGGGTACATAGGCGAGAAAACCGGGTTGATGTCACCGGAGACGGCAGAAGGACTCAGAGAGACGGCCGCGGCGGGCGTAGGTGTTGCCAGAGATCTACCCCTCAAGCCAGGCAGCGGCAGACCTGGAATGCCTTCCTACCTCCCCGAAGAGATTCCCACCACAGGACAAGAGATCGTGGGTGGGATATTGGGTTCCGCACTTCCGGCGATGGGAGTAGGTGGTCTTCTCAGCAAAGCTCCTGGTGCAGCGCGGATCGCCAAGACCGCGGCAAAATCAATCAAAGAAGCGAGAAAGCTGGGCGACTACGGGGCTGTAGCAGGGATAGCAGGCGCCAGACTTATCGGAAAACCTGTCTTAGACTTGACCGCCGGAGCCGCGTTCGGGGCCGCCCAAGGCGAGGATGTGGCAAAGACAGCCGGAGAATGGGCGCTGGGCGGCGCCGTGGGCCGGGGTGCTATCGGAGCAGGCAAAGCCCTCGCGGGCCTTTATATAGGCCGGAAAGTGGCCAAGGTAGCCGGTCCACAAGCGAATCAGGCCATGTCCGACATTTTAGGTAGGACAGCGGATGTCATAGAGCAACCGTGGACCGTAGATGTCATGAAGTCGGCAGGAGTAGACCCTCTCAAAGCACAGTCGTTTAGGGCACTTGGCACGAGCATTGAAACCGTTCTAGGCGACAAATCGGGTCAGGCCGGATCGGAGTTCCTTTCCAAGGGCCTAAAGGTACAGGACTACGTGAACCGCGGGGGCAGGGGAATCTATGTCGAGTCGGGGTTCAAGAAGATAGTCGACGGCCTGAAGAGGCAGGATAACCATGCGATCATCAACGCCAAGGAGCTTGGAACCCCACTACCCAAGGGCATGGAGAAACAGATCCAAGCCATCGACGAAATCGAGGGCTTCATGGACCGCCTGAGTCTGTCCAATGGCGTCGTCACCAAGAGGAAGGACGGCTTTGTATTGTACGAGACCCGCAAGGGTCACCTCCCACGGATGGCGGACGAGGTGGTGGTAGGCAAGCGCCTCAAAAATAACGAGGCTGGGGAGAAGTGGGCGAAGTGGTTCGCGCCAGGGAAGCGCGCTGAAGGAGTGTTCGACACACCCGAACAACTGGAAATGCTCTGGCAGGACATGGTGAGCTCTGACGTCATGGTGAGTCATGGGGCTTTTCAACGGGGCCGTCAACTCCCATCCCTCGGCGCTGAATTCTGGGAGGACATGGGATTCATGACCGATCTGAAGCGGGCCTACCCACTCTACATCGCGTCAACATTGAGGCGGATTGGGGCGCTCCGGGCTTTCGGCGGGATGAAGGATCAGGAGATCGTCAACGCTCCGCTGTCGGCGCTCGTCCAGCGAGCCGCGTTACCGGAGAAGGAATTGCTCATCAAACAGATGGTCTCATCGGGTGCAGATGAGGAGCTTGTCAGGAAGGCAACCGGCCTACTCATGGGCGAATCCCTCATCCCAAAGGCGGACCAGGCATGGCTCAAATGGGAGGGCGCCTACAACGCGCTCAAGCTCGGCAGATCAGCCATCATCAATATGCCTGAAATTAGCAAGGGCATGGTCTATTTTGGGGCCGGCGACTTCATGCGGGGCGTACGGAATGTTCTCAAGGGCGCCGACCGGGAAGCCCTTATGGACGCCCAGCAGGTCTTTCGAAGATCGATGCAGGATATGCTATCGGTTAACGGCGCCCTATCACGAATCAGCGAGGGCTATTTGAAATACACCGGCTTCACGCCTACGGATGTGGTTGTGAGGACGTTCAACAACGCGGCTGCCAAGGTCTACTTGGATCGACAAGTGAAAAATCTTCTCAGCGCAACGGCGGACAAGGCCGGTCGGCGCCAGTTCGCCAAAGCCGCAAGCGCACTGCGCGAGGCCAGGATCGACCCGGATAGGGTCGTCAGAGGGGGGGCGCTTTCAGCTTTCGAGAAGTACCAAGGCGTTCAACGGCTTGTCGAAGAAGTTCAACCCGTCTCGGAAGCCCACAAGCTCCCCGTTGCATGGAGATCCAGTGCACTCGGCGTCATTGCATCCCGTTTCCAAGGCTGGGGGTTTCAACATTCAAAGCATCTCTACAAGCTCTGGAAGAACGACAAAGTGAAGGCCCTGACTGAAACCATCGCGTTCGGCGTACCTTCCGCGGCGGCCTTTGAACTACGCCGAACCATGGGCGACACCGCCAGGAAAGAGCGGGACAGGGAGACCTATGAATATGTCTTCAACCCTCTCGCGATGACGAGCGTTCTTGGCATGGCCGGGATGGCCCTTGCGATTCCGGCAGAGTTCTTCGGCGGTCAGGAATTCGTAGCGCAACGTAGCTTGTTGCCCCCCATCATGCGCGATGTTGTGGTCACCGCGGCGGCGCCTATCGGACTAGCGATAGCGATGATGTCTGAGAAATACACCGCAGATGACGTGAGACGCCAAGGTCTCAAGGCCTTGCGTCAAGCCGTGGGAGGCGTTCCGACTCCACCCGGGCTGCCCAGTACACGGTCGATGCTCACGCCGGAGCCAAAAGAACGCGAATCTGGTTTCGGGACCGTCGGGACATTCTGATGAGCGGATTTATCTCTCAGCCCATCCTCCCCCAGTACGACAAGAAAAAAAGCCAGGAGGACAATTGGAAGGAGCTTACGCGGTCCATCGAGATCTGGAGCCTGTCTGTCGTCCGATCTTGCAATGACGCCGTTCAGCGCGATGGATCGCGCACATTGAAGGCGGTGGCAACAACGCTGACAGCTGGAACGGTGCAGTTCCAAGACCGGGCGCTTAGCATGACGATCAACGCCACCTTCGGGGGCGGCTCATGGAAATCTCACGATACGGCCCGACCCTCGTGGGCATTGACTTTCGATATGTCCTTAGACCGCGGCATCATGCGCCACGCGGCGGCGACCACGGGGAATCTCACCTGGGTGACCTACGACCAAGTTCCTCGCCCGTGGGCGGCGCTGAAAATGAGCGCCGATCAGGGGGTAATCTCGGGTGCCGCGCCGGCCGTTGTCAAGTTCGATACGGCGGATGGAACTGGGTATGCCTCAATGGCCAACACGGCGAACTATCGCTTCGTCGTTCCGATCACGGGCGTCTACGCTGTCGATGTGGGGCTAAGTTGGTCCAACGTGGCGCTCGGGGCGCGACTGGCAAGACTATGGGTTGGCGGGGTGGCTATGTCTCCAGACCGCGTCTGTCAGGTACCAGGGTCCGCCTCCTCATGGGCCTTCACGGGCATTTCCGTTACCAAACTCTTTACTGCAAACGACCAGGTGTCCGTAGCTGCCCAGCAGGACTCCGGCAGTCCGGTCTCCGTCCTATCCGGATATAGTTGGTTCAACATGAGTTTTCAGGGGGTAGGCGCGTGACCACCAAGCACCTTTGGTCCATCATCGGCGTCATGTTCGCCTTGATCGTTTCGCTTGTGGGCTATGTGTTCGCGTCGTCAAGCGGAGCGGTCCGCGAGCAGGGAATGGAGATCGCCCGCCAGTCCACGCGCCTTGTAATTGTGGAATCCGGCCAGGCGGAGATCATCCGGCGACTCGAACGGATTGAACGGAAAATTGATCGGGTGACGCCGTAGACAATGAACCGCCTCATCGTCAAGCCCGGAGTCGTTCTGCCGACCATGTTTCTGGAGCCGGTCCTACGGATCATTTCTGCCGTCTGCAAACACTATTGGGCCTCCGGCGATCCGACCGTCCGACTCACATCCGGCATCGAGGGCGAGCATGGGGAAAACAGCTACCATTACAGCATGTGTGCCTTCGACTTCGACGTCGTTCAGCCGAAGAGACCAACCGACGTGCAGGGGACCTACGCGAAAATTCGGGCTGAACTGGGGCCGGAGTATGACGTGTTAGTGGAGGGCAATCACCTGCACGTGGAGTGGAACAAACCGCGATGAAACGCCAGCTCAGGCCCGTTCCATGGAACGATTTGCCCTGGCCGCGTTTTCTCTCGCGGTCGCTGCATGGTTCCTAATCGGATGGCTCAGGACCCGCCGCCTAAACGGACGATAGCCGAAACCGTTTTCGACATGGTGCTGGGCACTATCATCACGCTCGTCGTGTTGATCGGCCTGAAACTGATTGTGCCGAGGGCGCCAAGGAAATAGCCCGCCGCTCTAGGAGCGAGATTTACCGATTTTGCTTGACAAGTTTTCCGGCTGTGGTAAAAGTCGGTAAAAGTCGTTCCAGATGAAAGTGGCGGAGCAAAATCGATCCACTCACGATGAAGGTCGCTTTCATTACCGGCCCAAGCTCCGCCGTTTGAGCCAAAGGCAGACCGAAGCCGTGGGTGGATCAATTTCTTTTGACGAGTGGTGGTCTCGGAACGTAGTGGGGGATAATGGTTTCGATTGCGAGGAGGAGGAAGCTCGAGCGATTTGGAACGCTTCCCACACCGAAGCCCTGAAGAAAGCGGCGGAACTGGTGAGGCAGGACAAAGTCAATTGCTCTCACTGGGAAAGAGACTGGGCCTGTCCAAAATGCATCGCCAAGGCCATCAAGGCCATCGAAGCGAAGAAATGAAACGTCCTCTTAATTATGCGCGTACTTTTCCTCGTGCGGATCCGCAGATGGCAAGCATTGTAGCCTGTAGCTGTCGGTTCTACCCTCAAGGGGACCAAGTAATATGCGGTTCCCACGTGTCTCATTATCTATCCCGTGAAAAATGGTTGGCCGACAATATCGAACTGATCGAGTCCTTGAAAAAGCTCGTCATTGAAAATAATGCCGAACGCGGCGCCCTCGAGCGGGAGCGGGATAAACTCGCGGCGTGGGCGACGGAGCTACGGTCTGTACTACTTGTTTACGAGAATAGGTCAGACCCAACATGGGATGGCGACGAGTACGGACGGGTCGTAGCACGCACACTTGAAAAGGCGCCTTCCGCTTTCCTCTTCGAGGGGCGGAAATGAAACGCAAGCGGAGGGCGAGGAAATGACCAACGCTATCCGACAGCGCAAACGCGAGGCATCGATAGCGAATTTCATGATCCAACTCGGCAAATGCCGTTCACCGGAATCGGTCCAGAAATCCCTTCTCAGGTTTTCCGAACAATGGCCTCAAAACGAAGTCCAGTTTGTGCGCCTTGCGAAGCAACGGCGCGAGGCGATTCTCGCGGGCATAGTGTGGCCGTGAGTGCGCTTCCAGATTTCGGCCGGCACCATTCGTGCTCCAAATGCGGCTGTCGCGGCGCAATAGCGACATACCATGAGACGGAACGAGTCGGAGATGCATGTTGGCTGAAGCATTCAAGCGAGCATATCTGTCGGCATTGCATTGTGTGCGGATACAAATGGTGTGAGGCGGTGGTGAAATGAGCGGTCTCCCCCCTTGGGGCAACTCGCGCCGCAAGCGCAAGCTGACGCCGGAAGGTTCCGTGAAATCCGCGATTCGGGATCTCTGCGCCGCGAAGGACTGGCTGATTGTCAAAGTGATTCAGGGCATCGGCTCCACCCAGGGAGCGCCTGATTTGTTCATCGGAGCGAACCGGAAATGGTATGCGGTCGAAGTAAAACGCGATTTGCGTGCGCGACTCTCGCCGGATCAAATTGTTTTTCAGTCGAACTGTGAAAGGCTGGGCCTCACCTACCTGGTCATTTGCGACGCTACCCAATTGCTCCATCGTATCGAGGGAACTCAGAATGCGAATTGGGGGCGGGGAGCCTTGTCTACCCCGCAGCGATGGGAGGGGCGGTCTAATGCTCTGTGACGACCACGCCCCAACGATGCCCCATGTCGATGAGACCGATATCACTCACGACGAGAACGGCCGGCACATAGTCCACTACGAGTGTGGACTGTGCGGAGCAGTGTGGACGGTGGAGTCCGACTGTGGACAATGCTGGCGTGAGTGATCGTGTGTTCAAGAAAAATAGAAACGGAGAAAACCAAATGAGTGAAGAATTAGCGACCTACAAACCGGAAACAGCTGTGGTCAGCGAACTTCCCGAATCAATCATTCCGGCTGGGAATACAACGGGCATGTTGATGACAACGCTCGATGAACGGGAGAAACTATATCAACCAGTCAACCCCATGGAAATCGAAATCCGGCCCGACGGCCTCGTCTATCTTCCGTGGGTGTTCTACCACGAGCGTTTGACGGCTGCATTCGGGACCGAGTGGACATTGCTCCCGGATGGGAAACCGAAAATGGAAGGCAATCTCATCTTGTGGTCCTTCTCTCTCTATGTGCGGGGGCAGTTCATCTCCTACGCCGTTGGCCAGCAGGAGTACCAGCCGACGAACAAGACAATGACGTATGGCGACGCCATCGAGGGAGCGAGAAGCAACGCCCTGATGCGGGTGTGCAAACACATGGGCGTGAGTCTGGAACTTTGGAAACCGGAATTCACGCGGGACTGGAAAGCACGCTATGCCGGGAGTCGGCAAGAAAAGGGTTGGGACGGGAAAACCAAAACCGTATGGTACAAAAAGGGAGAAAAGAGCAATGTGACGCCCACGGCGCAATTCATGGAGCCTGCTGAAAAACCAAAGCCTAATGAAGCGACACAGCCGAAACCTACGGCCTCAATCAACTCGGACGTGCCGCCTCGGACAGTCCATGACCGTAAGATCACATTCGGCAAAGATACAGGCGTCTGGCTGAGCGAAATGACGCTGGACAAACTGGAATGGTACGCGGATATGTTTGCGCAGAACGCAGAAGATCCATCGAAAGCCAACTACAAAAAACACAATATCGAGATGCGCGAGTGCTGCTTGAAGGAATTGTCCACCCGGGTCGACGCCATGGAACCGGGTTCGGCAGGATGAACACGCCGAATTTGGAATTCGATCCCATCCGACACGAATACCGCATGGGTGGAGTACTCGTCCCCCACGTGACTGGGGTTTTGGAGTCGGAAAGAATAACGGATTATTCGATGATTGCGTCTGACGTGTTGGAAGCGGCGAAGCAACGGGGGGATTTCGTTCACCGGCTCACGGCCATGAATGATCGAGACACACTGGACCCCAAGAGCGTGGACCCCACGTTGGTGGGGTATCTTGAGGGATGGCGGTTGTTTCGGCGCGACACTCAATTTGTGTCTACACTCATAGAGTCGCGTGTCTACGATCCTGTGTACCGGTACGCGGGCACATTGGACCGGGTGGGACGGTTCGGCGACGAACCGGGAACGATTTTGCTCGATATCAAAACGGGTCCGATTCTAAATGGCGCGGCCTTGCAGACCGCCGCGTACAACCGCATAGTCGGCGCCGACCGACGAATGGGCGTCAGACTCACCGAGAATGGCAAGTATCAGTTGAAAATATTCGAGGATGAAAACGACGAGGCCGTGTTTCTCGCGGCATTGTGTTTGCACAACTGGAGAAAAAACAATGGATGAAACGGCGACAGAGACGGATGCGGTGCGGGTAGAAACAAACGCTCTAGCCATTCGTGTGAAAGCTCTTCGAGTTATTGACGACGAAACTTACGTTGAGGCTGCTACGATGGGCGGCCAGATTCGAGGAGCCATCAAACGATGGAAAGCGTTGTGGGAGAAGCCGAAAAAGGCCATGGATGCAGCGAAAAAGGCGCTCTTAGCTGAAGAGAATGCGGTGCTTGACCAATTAGCCGCCGCGCAAGCGCATATCGACGGGCAGACTGGAGCGTGGAACCAGAAAAAACGGCTCGAACGGGAGCAGGCCCAGCGTGTTGCGGAGGCGGCCGCTAGGAAAGAAGCGGAGGACAGGCGTATCGCCCAAGCGGTTCAACTTGAAAAAAATGGCAAGGTCGAACAGGCTGAAAAACTCATAGAGAAGCCCATCGTAGTCGCGCCCGTGGTCGTTGCTTCGACTCTCCCGAAAGTGGCGGGTCTTTCGATGATCGATCACTGGAAATTCCGCATTACGAACGAGAGCGAGATTCCACGAGAATATCTCACGCCCGATACTGTGAAAATCGGTGGAGTTGTCAGAGCGACCAAGGGGACCATGCAGATACCTGGAGTGGAAATCTACAACGATCCCTCCCCGAGTCAAAGGGCGGCATGAGCGACGACATAGGAACGCCCCGCATGAGGTGACGTGATGGAACTCAACGAACCGTGGACCTGTAACTTTCTGAAAGAGCATCTCCACTCTGATCAATTTGTGAGGTCAAGGATTCCCATGCCGGACTTATGGATGCCGCTCCCGAAACCACCAAGAACGAGAAAGCGGAAATGATGTTTAAGGAGTGGTTGAAAATATCTGGACGGGTGGGACTTGGTTATACTGTTTCAGAGACGACGGATTACGTAATCGAGCAGATGCGTTGTGCATGGAACGCTTCCCACACCGAAGCCCTGAAGAAAGCGGCGGAAGAGATACGCGAGTGGGCGAAATTGCTCGATGTGTTAGCATCCGAGGATTTGAAAGCACGGATCGGCGCAGCGTATGCGCTGGCTGACGCTATCGAGACGAAGCTGAAATGACATTCCAAACGTACCTCGAAAACATGGGCGCCTGCGCGGAGGCTATCACATGGGTTGGTCACCGCACGCTCGAACGCGCCTGGGCTGAATGTGAGCGTGGCGATTGGATGATATGGCTGGTTGGCAAGCATCACAAGCATCCGGGGTGGCCTAAGCACCGGGAAATTGTGCTATGCGCCTGTGAAATTGCAGAGCGTGCCCTGCGGTTTGTTCCGGCGGGAGAGGACCGGCCGCGGCTCGCCA